>CAZADO010000001.1:0-7357 GCA_964483885.1 uncultured Alphaproteobacteria bacterium
TACGACATAACTGATTCTCTTTTTCAACTTCTATACACCGAGCCGATGCCTACTTAAAGCATCGGCTTTTCTTTTGCAACCGAATTCGCACCGGTGTTTGTATTTTGCAGGGTCAGTACTTATGTAGGTTGTTGTATTTCGGAAAGAAAATCTGTGGCATGCACTTTGCAAAAACTCAGCTTGCTTTTTGCAGTATTTGTCTCCACGCAGAGATGCGGCAAGAATCCTAAGGTGTTCCTTTCACAAGACAGGCAGATCAAAAACCGAATTTCCTGATACAACGAGTCCTATGGCATCACGTATTCCAAACCTCTTACTCAATTCGAGTCAGATTACTCAGGACCACTTTCTGATTTTTAAATCGCGTCAGAAAGATTCCGGCAACACCGTCGTGACGGAGCTTGTGAAATTAGGGGCGGTTACCGAAGAACAAGTCTCGAAGTTTATCGCGAGCTACTACAATCTGGCTCAGGTGGATCTGGAGGAAATGGAGATAAAGGAAGAAGTCCTGCGTCTCCTGTCTCCGGAATTCATTCAGAAATATCAAGCCTTCCCGATAAAGCGCAACGGAAAAAGTCTTACCGTAGCTTTAGTCGATCCGACCATCGATTTCGTTCTCGATGACATCAAATTCATCACGGGTTATGATGTCGAAGCAGTGGTGGCGACGGAGACGCAATTCCTCCGGGCGATTGAAAAATACTACCACATGAGCGGAACGCTGGATAAGATCCTCAAAGACATGGATGACACAGAGATTCAAGTTGTCGAAGACCGGAACGACAACGAAATCAGCGACATGAAGGATGATATTGAAAGCGCTCCAATCGTCAAACTCGTGGATGGAGTAATTTCGGACGCTGTTCGCAAAGGTGCATCGGATATACATATTGAACCGTATGAACACTCGCTGCGCGTGCGCTTCCGTATTGATGGTGTTCTTTATGAAGCGATGTCTCCGCCGATTCATCTGCGCAATTCGATTATTTCCCGATTGAAAATCATGGCCAATATGGACATCGCCGAACGCCGTGTCCCGCAGGATGGTCATATCAAGATGAAACTTTCGGACCGAACGATAGACTTGCGTGTCTCGACGCTGCCGACACTGTTTGGCGAGAAGCTGGTGATGCGAATTCTGGATAAAACGAATCTCTCTCTCGATTTGACCAAACTCGGATTTGAAGAAAAATCCCTCGAACATTTTAACCGGGCGATTCGACTTCCCTATGGAATGATTCTGGTGACCGGCCCCACGGGTTCGGTAAAGACAACGACTCTGTACAGCGCCCTGACGAAAATCAACACACCGGATGTCAATACGATGACGGCTGAAGATCCGGTGGAATACAATTTTCAGGGACTTAATCAGGTTCAGGTCAAGGAAGAAGTCGGCCTTACCTTCGCATCGTCTCTGCGGGCATTCTTGCGACAAGATCCGGATATTATTATGATAGGTGAGATTCGTGATTTGGAGACGGCTTCGATTGCGATTCGATCCGCTCTGACCGGGCATTTAGTGCTTTCAACGCTGCACACGAATTCCGCGTCTTCAGCAATTACGCGTCTGATTGATATGGGAGTCGAGAAGTTTCTGGTTTCCAGCTCTGTTAACCTTATTATGGCGCAGCGTCTGATGCGTAAAATCTGTTCAAAATGTAAGGAGCCTGTTGACGTCCATCCGGAAGCTTTGCGCGAAGTGGGTATCGACCCGGAGACGGCAAAGGATAAAGTCTTCTATCGTGGCACGGGGTGTCTGGAATGCAACAACAGCGGGTACAAGGGGCGAACAGGAATCTACGAAGTGATGCCGATTTCCCCCAGCATGCGAGTGTTGATTCTGGAGAACGCTTCTACCGCGGAAGTCGAAGCATTGGCGGTGAAGGAAGGCATGTTGACGCTGCGAATGGGAGCAGTCCGGAAGTTAGAAAACGGAGAAACGACGATTGAGGAAGTCCTGCGAGTGACCGGAGGAGGGGGAAGTGAATAGATACAGGCGACGTCGATGAGTACTCGCCTTAACAGCACAGAGTACGTTTCAGGTTTTTAAAGCTATTTATTGAAATATGACTGTTTTGATTTCAGTCTTCTTTATATAGTGGGCGTCATTATTTCAAAGATATAGGGAGACATCATGATTGATATTCGGCAGTTGCTTCGTGAGCTTATTCAAGCCAAAGGATCCGATTTACATCTAAGTGCTGGGACTCCACCGCGCATCCGTGTTGATCAGCATCTTGTTTCCTTGCAGTATGAGCCTTTAACACCGGATCAATGCAAACAATTGGCTTACAGTCTGCTGACGGATAAACAGCAGAAGCGGCTTGAACTCGATCTTGAAGTGGATTTTGCTTTCGGCATCGAAAAGCTGTCACGTTTTCGTGGAAATGTGTTCTTCCAAAGAGGCTCGCTTTCCACAGTGATTCGTTCCATTCCTTTTACGATTCCAACGATTGAACAGCTCCGATTGCCCAAAATCTGCCATAATTTCATTCACAAGCCCAAGGGACTGGTTCTGGTCACTGGCCCGACCGGCTGTGGAAAATCAACCAGTCTCGCGGCGATAGTGGATCGGATTAACTCTGAGCGTTCCGTTCATATCATAACGGTGGAAGATCCGGTGGAGTATGTCCACGCTCATAAACAAGCCTTGATTAATCAGCGTGAAGTCGGAGCGGACACCCGCTCGTTTGCCACAGCGCTGAAATATGTCCTGCGTCAAGATCCTGATGTCATTCTCGTGGGCGAGATGCGGGATCTCGAAACAATAAGCGCTGCGCTGACGGCGGCGGAGACCGGACACCTTGTTTTTGCAACATTGCATACGAATTCTTCGACGGAATCCATCAACCGTATTATCGATGTCTTTCCTCCTCATCAACAGGGGCAGGTCCGGGCTCAGCTCTCACTGAGCCTCGAAGCTGTGCTCACTCAGAAACTGCTTCAGAAGAAAACGGGAGGCGGTATGATACTGGCCGCGGAGGTGATGACATGCACACCGGCGATTCGTGCGTTGATTCGAGACGCTAAAGTGCACGAGATGTACGGCATTATACAGGTGTCCCGGCGCTATGGCATGAACACGATGAATCAGGCGCTCATTGAGCTTGTTCAGAAGGGTTTGGTTTCCGGAGAACGCGCTCTGATGAATTCGAATCTTCCGGATGAGCTGGAAAAGATGCTTGGGAAGAGACCCGCGTCAACGAGTGAGCGAGAAAAGCTGTTGATTTAGATAAATTGACAATCTTTCAATCCGTATAAAGTGAGGGTAACAAAATGCCCATTTTTACGTATACCGGTAGAGCAGCCGGCCAAAAAAAGATCGAGGGTGAAATGGAAGCCCGCGATAAAGCGGAAGTCATTTCAAAGCTGCGAGCCCGACGCATCGTCGTCGGAGACGTGCGAACCAAACCTCGAGAAATCAAATTCAAGACACGAGCGCGAGTCACCACGAAAGATTTAGCTATCTTTGCACGGCTCTTCTCGACGATGATTAATGCGGGACTGCCTATCGACCAGTGTCTGGACATCCTTGCCAATCAGGTGGCAAACCGTGGTTTCCGCAAAATAATTTCTGAGGTGCATAACTCTGTTTCCGGAGGGGCTTCATTAGCGGAGGCATTGTCAAAACATAAAAAAGTTTACGACAATCTCTTCGTCCATATGGTGGAAGCCGGAGAAACCGGCGGAGCGCTTGCGCATATCTTCGAACGCCTTTCCATTTATCTGGAAAAGGCAAATGCGCTGAAGCGCAAAGTCAAAGGCGCGATGATCTATCCTTCGGTTGTTTTCTCCGTGGCTATCGGAGCGACGGTTTTCATGCTGTTGAAAATCATTCCGGTGTTTGCGGAGATGTTTTCGCGGATGGATGCGGTGTTGCCTGCACCGACGCTCTTTGTGATTGGGGCTTCCAAGGTAGTGCAGCAGACGTTCCTGCCCGGTTTGGGCGCTCTCGTTGTATTCATCTTCCTGTTTCGAAGATTCTACAAGACGGACAACGGAAAATTTATGGTCGATAAAATGATGCTCAAGATGCCCGTCATCGGAATGGTGATTCGTAAGACAGCCGTGGCGCGTTTTACGCGAACGCTCGGTGTTTTGATTTCGTCAGGCGTGCCGATTCTTCAGGGTCTCGATATCACAGCCAAGACGGCGGGCAATGCGGTGATTCAACAGGCGATTGAAAATACTCGCCGCTCGATTTCCGAGGGGAAGACCATCACGGTTCCTTTGCGAGAATCCGGCGTGTTCCCTCCGATGGTCGTGCAATTGATATCCGTGGGGGAGCAAACCGGCGGACTTGCTGAAATGCTGAATAAAATCGCGGATTTCTATGACGAAGAAGTCGATGCGGCTGTCGCGGCGATGACCTCGCTGATTGAACCGGTTGTGATTGTGCTCATGGGCGGACTTATCGGCGGAATGCTCGTGGCGATGTATTTGCCGATGTTCGATTTGGTCGGTGCGATTAAATAAGAGACATCCATGGGAATTGTTTCAGACAGAGAACGGAATTTCCCTCATTATCTTTTCGCGCGGTTCCTGTTTATCAGCGTGATACTGGGGCTTACCATCGCTTTTATGGTGGAGAGCCCCGGTTCCCGCTTGCTCCTGCTCTTTCTTTTTCTGAGCAATTTGACACTTATCGCGGTGACCGGATTCTATTTCAAGGTGCGAGGAGCGGATGCGTTTCTGCGGTGGATGACTCTATCTGTCGGTGTCGTTCTGGACACGGCTGTGATTTATTATACGGAAGGCGCTGTCAGCGAGTTTGTTTTCCTGTACTTCTTTTCCATCGGAGCAGCCAGCCTCTTCTTAGGTTTGAAAGGCAGTCTTGCGATTGCAGTGCTTGCGGAAATAGGTTATGCCTTTCTGCTGATGACATGGCATCCGGCGCTTTTGGAAACGCTGGCATTTCAACTCTTTCTCTATGGCGTCTATTTTATTCTGACGGCTCTGTTGACAGGATACCTTGCCGAGAAACTGCAGTCGAAGCATCGGGATTTGGTAAGCACCCAGCGAGAATTATCGCAGACCCGTTTCGAAACTGAAGCCATTTTAAAATCTCTGGGGACAGGACTTCTGGTCGTCGCGGACTCCGGCGATGTTCTCTATTTCAATCCCGCCGGTCGAAAGATTCTCGGATTAACGGACATCGAAAACGCTGAAGCAGAGAGTGTTTTCGTCCAAGAGTTCATCACTGCGATTCAGAAGGAAGAAACGGACGCTCAACGCATGGAAATCGAAGTCCGCTTGCCGAATAATTCTTCTCGCCCCGTGGGATGTTCGGTGTCCGCCCTGACTAATGGGGAAGGAAGCCGGCGGGGGAAGATAATTCTGTTTGCTGATTTAACAGCGGCCAAAGAAGAAGAGCGGGAGCGCAGACGGAGGGAAAGACTGGCGGCTGTCGGAGAACTCGCGCGGGATCTGGCGCACGAAATTCGAAATCCGCTGGCGACGATTATCGGCAGTGCGGAAATACTCGGCAACGAAGCGATTCAATCATCCGACAACAGACGGCTTGGCAATATTGTCATTCGAGAATCCAAGCGTCTGAACGACCTCATACGAGATTTCTCCGCTTTCGCCCGTTTGGAAATTCCTCGCAAGAAACCGATAAACCTTGCTGATGTCTTGAAAAATCGACACGAAGATTGGATTGATGTACAGATGCCGGATTTCTTTCCGGTTAGCGCGGATGAAGGTCAATTGGAGATGATTGTGAGCGCCGTGCTGATGGGACTTTCTCTATGGGCTGAAGAAGGGGATCGCATTAAGATCACCGCACAGAATCCAGCGACACCGGAAGCCCACGTGCAATTCCGTTTGCCGAAAAAAGTGCTGCCGGAGGATGCTCTCGATTCTGTTTTTCAGCCGTTCAACGAGACATGGAAACGCCGGTTAGGATTAGCTTTGCCCACGGCGCTTCGAGCCGTGGAAGGTCATGGCGGCCGGCTGCAGCTTTGCAGTCACGCTGACGAAGGGACCTGGTTCGATTTGGTTCTCGAATCGGCGGATGGATTTGAAAATGAAAAAGAAAGGGCGAAAGGTGGCATCTGAACGCATTCTCGTCGTAGATGACGAAGAGAGCATGCGGGAATTCCTGGCGATCGTTCTCGGCAAAGAAGGGTACACGGTGCGAACGGTCGAAGGTGGCAGAAAAGCGCTGGATATTCTGGAGAAAGAATCCTTTTCGCTTTTAATAACAGATTTACGCATGCCTGAAATGACCGGTCTCGAATTGGTCGAAGTCACTCGCCGAAGATACCCGCAAATGATGGTGATCGTTATTACGGCTTTCGCATCACTCGAATCGGCCGTCGAAGCTCTGCGTCTGGGAGCGGCGGATTACATTATGAAGCCTTTTCAGGTGGATGAAATCAGGCTTGTTATCGCGAAAATTTTCGAGCAGCTTGAGCTGCGGCAGGAAAATCGAACTCTTCGCGAACGACTGGAAGAAAACCAGAATACTCCGATGATTATCGGGCAATCCCCTCAAATGCAGAGGGTGATGGATCTGATTAAGCGCATCGCACCTTCGGATGCAACGATTCTTATTACCGGAGAGTCCGGTACAGGCAAGGAACTGGTTGTGCAGGCAATTCATCGCCAGTCACTGCGCCATCAGAATCCTTTCGTAACGATCAACTGTGGAGCGTTTCCGGATTCGCTGCTGGAAAGTGAACTCTTCGGACATGTCAGAGGCAGTTTCACGGGAGCGGTTCGTGACAAAGAAGGTCTTTTCAAAGTGGCATCCAAAGGAACGCTTTTCCTTGATGAAATTGCTGATATGAGTCCAAGCTTGCAGGTGAAACTATTGCGAGCGCTTCAGGAACACGAAATTTTACCTGTGGGAGCGACAAAACCTATCAAAGTGGATGTCCGTGTTATAGCGGCAACCAATGCAGATCTGGAAAAGAAGCAAAAGAGTGGCGAGTTCCGGTCGGATCTCTATTATCGCCTCGCGGTTATTCCGATTCATCTGGCACCTTTACGCGAACGGAAAGAAGATATTCCAAAACTGGTGCAGTGCTTCTTGGAACGGGTCTGTAAGCGCAACGGATTGCCGGATAAAAAGATTTCGACCGAAGCGATGAAGCTTGTGCTGGCTTATCCTTGGCCGGGGAATGTTCGGGAGCTCGAAAATACAATCGAACGCGCGGTGATTTTATCCGAATCGGATACCGTTATGCCGGAAGCCTTGCCGGGGAAGATTCATTCGTCGGAATCGAGCAGTTTTCAATGGAATATATCACGAGAGACGATGACCCTCGAAGAAGTTGAAAAAGACTATCTGCTTCAAGTTTTAGAGGAAACCGGATGGCAAAAGAAGCGAGCGTCAGAGATTTTAGGTATT
>CAZADO010000002.1:0-11661 GCA_964483885.1 uncultured Alphaproteobacteria bacterium
ACGAGATCCATAACTTCCGTAATGCTTCCTCTTCCTATGGCATCTACGTCAGCTCAAGCAGCGGGCTTCTCTACGCGTACAACAACTTCATCTATGATTTCCAAGTAACAGGAACGAGCGTCCTCTATGGGATTTATACCTATGGCGGCTATGCCGAGTTCTATTTCAACAGTATTCATATCGGTGATGTCGGCACGACCGGTAATATTCGAGGACTCTATCACTACGGCACCAGCACCACTTGTACTTTCGAGAATAACATCGTTCAGATAGATGTTCCGTCGGAAGAATGCTGGGCGCTTTACAAGTATAGCGCGAGCAGTACTCTGAACAGCAATTACAACTGCTTCTACGGCACCGGCACCGGATATGTCATGGGTTATGACGCTTCCGACTACACGACGCTTGGAGATTGGCAGACAGCAACGGGCTATGACCTGAACTCTGTTGAGGGTGAACCCGGTTATATCAGTGGAACGAATCTGCACATTCAGCCCACATTCGGAACGGTTGAAAGCAGAGGCGTTACAATTGGAGGCATCGGAACAGACATCGACGGTGATATGCGTGAAGCGAATCCGGATATCGGCGCTGACGAATATGAGTTCGAGGCTATGCCGCATGACTATGGTATTCTTGGTTTCGTGGATTTCCTCACGCAGTATGATGCCAACACTCCCTATGTCATCAAAGCGGAAGTGAAGAACTGGGGTACGAACGCCGAAACGGATGTGCCGGTCGTTCTGTATTATGAAGGTGTTTCCCAAGACACCGTATACATGTCACTGACTGCCGATGAAATCGACACGGCAGAATTGGATTGGACCACACCGAATGTCGCTTTCGAGGAAGGCGATCTCGAAGTTCAGGCATTCTGTCCGGCTGACGGTTTCGACGGAAACGACAGCCTCATAGCAACCGTAATCATCGTCGGTCCACCGCTTTCAGGTACATATGACCTCGGTGGTGGAAACATGGACTTCGCCAATTTCACGGAAGCCGTAAATGCGCTGAACCTTAGTGGAATCGACGGTCCGGTAACGTTCGATTGCTACGCAGGAACCTACACGGAGAACATCACGATTAACGAAGTCACCGGAGCATCCTTCACGGATCGAATTACCTTCCAGTCTCATGCTTCGGATGTCGTCACGCTGACCTCTTCCGGCGGAACACAGGTTGTCTATCTCGACGGTGCTGACTATATCACCTTCGATGACATCGATATTTCAGGAAGCGGCTCTGTGTACTATTGCGTTGAGATTGACAACGATGCCGATTTCATCACGTTGCAGAACCTGACGTTGACCGGTAGCGACAGCACCAACACATCCGTCTATGCCGTCAAGCAGCACATGGATGGCAACGATAACACGACGCTCGATAATCTCATCATCACGAACGCGTGCTACGGTTTCCGCAACTATACAGGTTCGGGCTACAACACAAATACGGAAGTCAAAAACTGCTTCATTTCGGGCGCTAACTATGGTGTCTATTTTGACAACAACAGCGGCACCGGCAGCAGCTTCAGCATCCATGATAATGAAATCCATCCGCACGGCGAAACGAGCATCAGTGTTTATGGCATCTATATCTCGAGTCTCAGCTCTGGCGATACGATCTATGTCTACAACAACGACATCCACAACATCCGTTATGAAGGAACAAGTGCGTACGCGGGTGTGGCTGGTATCTATATTTACGGCTCTGGAGGTCAGGTGCAGTACATCTACAATAACTTCATCTACGGATTCAACATCACTGGTGGGGCACCTGACATTAACGGCATGCGACTCGGGTACGGTATGAACTATGCCTATCATAACAGCATCTTAATCGGTGACGGTAATGTGTTTACTGATTTTGCCGGTATCTATGCCACTGGCGATACGTTTGTTGTCGTGGATAACATCATTTCCGTGGAAGAAGCTGATGGCGCCTGTTGGGGTATCTACTACTACACCAGAGACTCCATTTACTCCGAGTACAACTGCTTCTACGGACCGGGTACGGGTTACAACCTTGGTCGGGATCTTTCGACCGATTACCCGACGCTGTCAGCTTGGCAGACTGCCGGCTACGACCTCAACAGTATCGAAGGCGATCCGGGCTTCATCAGCGCTTCGGATCTGCACATCAGTCCGTTCGCCACGCTCGTTGATGGCGCGGGAACCTATCTTACTGATGTACCGACGGACTATGACGGCGATACGCGTTTGGATCCGCCGGATATCGGAGCGGATGAATACGAGCCAGCAGGACCGCCGGAAGCTGTGGATGATTTAGTCATTGTACCCGACACACCGAATAATGACATCATTCTCTATTGGAGTGCGGCTGTCGATGCGAACAGCTACAAGATATACATCGCAGATGTTCCCTTCTGGGATCCTGCTGATGGAGTCTATCTGGATGCGACAGGAGATGTGACCTATACTCATCAGGATGTATTGCCTGCCGCAGGGATAAAATTCTATCTGGTTGTCTCATCCTCAGATGCACCTCCAGCTCCTCCCGCACCTCGCGTGGAAGATAGGCGGAACGACTAAGAAATTCCGCACATGATAACTCTGTAGAAAAGGGGATGCCGCGTCCGCGGCATCCCTTTTTTTTCGCAGGATTCCCAGTTGACTTTTCCTATAAAAATCGTTATAGTATAACCGCACCTCTGCGTTAACAACCCCTTTGTTTAATCCCATTCGGGAGGCAACCATGAAGCTCTTAATAACGAAACTTGCTGCGTTTGGCCTGTCTTTAATCCTGTCTGCTGTGGTCGCGATGAGTCAGGTGGTTGTGAGTGAAATCACAGCTCCATCTGGTACGGCGACCGGGCTTTGTTGGGATGGAGAAGCTCTCTGGGTCAGCGACTATTCGACAAACATCTGGCGTATCAATCCTGCGAACGGAGCTGTCCTGAAAACGCTGACAGGTCCGACAACGGGTTCCGACGGACTCGCTTGGGACAACGGTTATCTGTGGACTATATCCGGAAGTTCATCCGACCATACGATATACAAAATTGATACGACGGATGGAAGCATTGTCTCTCAAATCATTGATCCTGCCAGCGGCTATGCCGGCGGCATGACATGGGATGGCAGTGCTCTTTGGGTGTCCCAATACTACTCGCTGGACAAGATTTTCAAAATTGATCCAGCCACACAGGAAACGCTATTGGTTTTTAATGCGCCGGGAGTCAAACCGTACGGCCTTGCTTATGACGGTACGAGCTTGTGGCACAGTTCTGAAGACGGAGACATCGACCGTATCTATCGACTCAATCCGGCAAATGGACAGGAGCTTTGGTCCTTCGAGCTACCGGAGCATACCCCGGCTCCCGGGCGACGCCCACGAGGACTGGCTTGGGATGGAACCTATCTCTGGGTGCTCGCTTACGGAGTCAACAACTGGGATATGAAGGTTCATCAATATAATATCAGCAATGCCGACAATCCTGATATCGATTTCTCCGTAACGACACATAACTTCGGCTCGCATGTTGTCGGATTTCCTGAAACATGGAACACGACAGCGACCAACATCGGGAATGTGGATCTCGTACTGGACAGTGCGGTTTTCCTTAATGATGTGGCGTTCCATGTCCTCGAACCGGCTGAGTTTCCTGTTACGCTGGCTTCGGAAACAGGCCGCCTTTTTATTCTGGAATTCGATCCACCGACGGCGGGCGTGTTCATTGATTCATTGGCCGTCTATTCGAATGATCCTGACGAAAATCCCTTTTACATTGTTTTGACAGGTACGGGACTGCCGGATGAAGGAGATATCGATGTCGATCCGACTATCGTGGATTTCGGCACGGTACGCATCAGCTATCCCGGTCTCTCGACGAGCCGGGGTGTGAAGGTAATGAATGTGGGAACCGGCGTGCTGACGGTTTCCGCCGCTGACGTCACGGGCGAAGGCTTCAGCATGGATCCGCTGACGGGTGCGGTGGACATCGATTCATCGAGCCACACATGGCTCCGGGTTTGGTTCGCTCCGATGGAAGCCCGTTCCTATGACGGTACGCTTCGCATTATATCGGACGATCCCGATGAGGGCGTATTTGAGCTTCCCCTGATGGGCATCGGCTATGATATTCCTCAGGAAGGTGGTGAAGTTTTCTGGCACTATACGGCCGACGGCTATTGGGAGAACGGTATCAATTCCATCCATTGGATTAATGATGTCAATGGCGACGGCATCGCGGACGTACTGGCTGCCAGCGACAATCACCTCATCTATTGCTTGAATGGAGAATCGTGCGGGACAGCCGATACTTTCTGGACCTATGACATGGGTGCGGACCCGAATCATTCCGGCATCGTCTGGTATGAACGTGGAATGAGTGCGTGTCCCGATTTAACCGGTGACGGTGTGGATGATGTCCTGATTGGAACGTCCGGCGGCAGTCGAAGCGTCTATGCGCTTTCGGGAGCGGATGGCACGGAATTGTGGATGTTCGATACACGCTACTGGGGGGATGGTGGCTGGGTGTATGAAGTGTATCCGATTGAAGATGTGAACGGCGATTTTATTACGGATGTTGTCGCGGCGGCAGGTGATGATGGCGGCGGAACCGGCCCTCAGAACGCGTTTTGTCTAAGTGGCGCGGATGGTCAGTTTCTTTGGGCAAGTCCATCCACAGTCGCCTATTTCTCGGTGCGCACCATTGCGGATGTCACAGGCGATGGGATTCCTGATGTTGTTGCAGGAGATACGGATGCAGGCGTGATTGGTCTTAGTGGAGCAACCGGAGCCGTACTATGGGGAGCAAGAGTTGGTACGGATTCACCGGTTTTCACGCTTGTCGCAATGGGGAATGCGAATCCTCAGCAGACATCAACCGAAGACGTTGCCGTGGCATCCTGGTATGAAGGTGTGTATTGTCTGGACGGCGGCAATGGCGCACAAATCTGGTTTACACCTACGAGCTCTCACGCCAATGAAGTCATCGCTGTTTCTGATATCACCGGTGATGCTATTTCAGAAGTCTGTGTTGGAACATCCGGAGGTCGCATCACCTGCATGGATGGAGCGAGTGGCACGCAAGTCTGGTCTGTTATTGCGGATCCACAATCTGCGGCGAATGTCTTGTCGATGGCTGTGATTCCGGATGTCAACGGTGACCGGGTGAGCGAAATTATCGCGGGCACATTGGGAGATTATGTCGTTCTGATTGATGGATGGGACGGGACGGAAATCTGGTCGAGTTTGGGGCAAGGGCAACCGGATGCTGTTGATGCTGTTGGTATTCTGCCGGATATTGACAATAACGGTTCATGGGAAATTCTCGCGGGCAATCGCTACGGTGTCATTCAGGCGTTCTCGGGAGGTCTCGATGTTGATCATGCGCCCGTTCAACCTATTGTGCCGTCGGAATTCTCGCTGGGGCAAAACTACCCGAATCCCTTCAATCTGGAAACTATGATTCCCTATTCGCTCGCTAATACGGTTCCCGTGACTCTGAGCGTCTATGATATTCTCGGGCGGCGAGTCACGACGCTCGTGGATGCTGTTCAGCAGCCGGGTGAATACAGCGTCATCTGGTCAGGCAAAGATATTACCGGACAGACTGTTGCATCGGGCATCTATTTCATTCAATTACATGCGGAATCTTTCTCCGCTGCACGTAAAATCGTTCTTCTAAAATAGGCGATTCTCGCCAAAAGGTGAGGTCATTATGACGGGACGAAGACACACACGTTTCCGACCAGCCATCTTTGGATTCGGATTGCTGATACTGCTTGCTCTCGTTTCTGCAAGTTACGCAAATCGAATTCTTGAAATTCCTGCAACAACGGAGCATGACATTATCTCATTGGAACGCCTCGGAGTTCGGCTGTTGGATGCTAAGGTCGAAAAATTAAATCCGGCTCTCCATTCGCAACCCCGGCGTGTGCGCTGGAATTTCGAGAATGGTTTTGTTACCGGTCTTGCTGACAATGAGACCTTGATGAGATTGAATCAAGCTGGTATCTCTTATCAAGATAAAGGCTCGTATATTCCGCGCGCGCGGAGAAATCCTCAGCAAACAATTTTCCAAATATCTTATCAGTGGGGCTGGCCAAGACCCATGACAGGTTGGCCGGCGATTTACGGACATACAGCCTTGGTGGCGGATTTTGACGGCAATGGGGACTTGGAAGTGCAGCTCTCCAATATCGAGAATTATTTTTACATCTGGCAGCACGATGGCGCTTTTTTCCCCGGTTATCCTCTGAGTCCCATTATCATGTGGCTGCCCACGGATCCCCCGACGCCGGTGACTTGGGTATCATCCTCTTCGATTGAAACAGCGGCGATGGGTGACATCGACGGCGACGGCACTCAGGAGATTGTCTATGGTTGTGGATTGGGATACCTATGCGCGTATCAACCGAATGGTCCGATGGACAGCTATCCGTGGTTGATGGATACGACGCTCTACAGCGGCGTTCCAGCTTTGGTGAATTTGGACGGTATCGAAGGCGACGAAATTATCGTGCACACGTACCCCTATTATCCGGAAGCTTTCCCGATACCACCGATGGTGCACGTCTTTTATCCTGACCACACCGAGATGCAGGGTTGGCCAAAATTATTGCCGAGGGAAAGCGATTCTTCTCCAGCCGTAGGTGATTTAGATGGGGATGGCGATCCCGAAGTCGTCATCGGATGCGCTGACCCCGGAACCGGTGACGGCCAAATACTTGTGTGGCACACCGACGGTACGATGACCGAAGGTTTCCCGATTTCGAATCTTTACCGTGTGAGCTCGACGCCGACGATTGCTGACCTCGACGGCGATGGCTACCGTGAGATTATCGTCCGTTGCAAATCACACGATTCGGAAATCAATGGGATTTATGTCTGGGATTACACAGGAGATTTGGTGCCCGGTTTTCCGGCGGAAGTTATCACCGGTCATCCTGACGGCGCGTGTGCTGTGGGAGATATTGACGGGGATGGAGATTTGGAAATCGCGTTCGGAAGTATTGAAGCGGTTGATTTAGGGCGCATCTACGCATGGCATCACGACGGCACGCCGGTGCAAGGATTTCCGCAATACGTGGGAGCGACGTGGGTGGAGGGCAGCGTGACGATTGCGGATGTTTCGGGCGACGGTTTGCCGGATATTATCGGAACAACGAATGGACTTTTAAGCGACTATGGACATGTTGTCGCGTTCGATTGGCAGGGAAATATGGTAGCCGATTTTCCGCTCTTCCCGGATGTCAACGACGAGTTCAGCTCGTTTGAATGCACGCCGACAACCGCAGACTTGGATGGTGACGGCGACATCGAAATTTTCGCCGGTAACCATGAAGGCAAACTTTACGTTTGGGATACGCCGGGAATCGTGTCTGAATATGAAACATGGCCGACATTTAAATTCGGACCGCATCGCACCGGATGCCGCGCCACTGAACCTGTTTCGGCAATCCCTAAAACACCTTCGCCGGTAGCAGAGACGTTTAAATTGCGGGCGCCGTATCCGAATCCTTTCAACAGCACCGTTCGCATCTCTTTCGACATGTCATCATCGCTCGCCAAACGCGCGTCGCTTGCTATCTTTAATTGTCTGGGTCAGGAAGTTGCTCGTTTTCAAGGCAGCGTTTTACAGCAGGGTTATATTGACTGGCGCGCAGACGATTTGCCCTCCGGTCTCTATTTCGCTCGGTTGACTGCGGTTAATCACACTCATGCGGTGAAACTCGCTCTGATAAAATAATCCAAAGCCCATAAAATTGTAGAATAAAAAAGCTGGCAGCTCCATTTGAAAACAGGAGCCGCCAGCTTTTTCTCACTAAGTATTTTAAGAAACTTCGACGTCAGAAAAACGTGTAAATTCCAAAAGATCAGTCGAATTTAAAATTTGACGAAGTTCATTAGCCAGATGCGACGCCTTGTCGAAATGAGAAGATACGTTCAGCGCACTGACAAATTCGGAATGCGTTCGACCATTGCGATACTCCGGTTCTCGTGGAGGATGTTTGAGATAACGCTCCATAAGCGAAATGTTCGGATTTACGAGCAGCGTCGCGGAGTAATAGAGCACGTCTTTCGAGCAATAGATACACGCTCCGGCGACTTTCCTGTTATGCCTGACGAGATCAGAGATACCGTCGTGTCGAATATCTGACAGGCCGATTTCCGCGAGTCCATGCAAAAGCCATTGGGACAATAGGTTAAAATACTTTCGGTTGTTCGCGATGCCGTCCATCGGCAATGCGACGGAGACAATCACATTTCCCGAATCAATCACAACCGCACACCCACCGCCGCGGCGTTTCAGCACGGGAATATTATCTTCGATGCACGCGTCGAGGTAAAGTTCAATTTCGGGTTTGCTGCCCTGACCAAGGACGACAACAGTTTTAGGAAGTTGGTAGACCCTCACGTTGGGCTGTCTGTCACGACGTGTCGCCTCGATGATATCATCATCGTAATCATATGTGCCGATGGGCAGTTCTTGAGTACTCGCGATTGACATTCTTTGACGAATTTGAATTTATTTCTTAGGCGGATTGATATGAATAGGCATTCCCGCAGCGACTTCGGCTGCTTCGGCAATTGCTTCCGAAAGTGTCGGGTGAGGATGAATCGTAACAAGCAAGTCTTCGAGTGTGGCTCCCATTTCGAGCGCCAGAGCGGATTCCGCAATCAGTTCGGATACATGCGGGCCGACCATTCCCACGCCCAACAGCAGTCTCGAATCCGGATCGGAAATCACTTTTACCAATCCGTCAATCTGTCCCAAGGTGCGAGCGCGACCGAGTGCCGACAACGGGAACTTGCCGACAGTCACTTTTCTCCCTTGTTCTTCGGCTTCTCGCTCGGTCAAACCTACCCAAGCGAGTTCGGGTTCTGTGAAGACGACGGCGGGAATAGCCCGGTTATCGAATGCGGATTTATGCTCGGCAATCACTTCCGCAACAACTTTCGCTTCACGGCTGGCTTTGTGAGCAAGCATGGGACCGGGTGTGACATCTCCAATCGCGTAGATATGCGGCTCGACCGTTCTTCCTTCGGGCGTTACTTCGATGATTCCTCGTTTGTCAGGTACGATTTTCGTGTGTTCCAAACCAATATTATCGGTATTCGGTTTGCGGCCGACGGCAACGAGTACTTGGTCGCAGTCGATTTTCTGAATCTCACCTTTGTGTTCAACCGAAAGCGAAAAGCCTTCCGATGTCTGTTCAACGCTTTTAACCGTCGATTCAATCATAAGTGCTTCGAAACGTTTTTCGCAATGTCTTGTGACGACTTGGACTAAATCTAAATCAGCACCCATCAACAATCGCGGATGGAATTCCACCATTGTCACTTTCGAACCGAGTCCCGCATAGACGAGACCCAATTCCAATCCGATATAACCGCCGCCAACCACCACTAATCGCTCGGGGACTTCCTTTAATTTGAGAGCTTCCGCCGAAGACCAGACCGGCAGGTTGTAGGCGGGAGGAAGCTCGTTGATACGCGAGCCGGTGGCGATGATGCAATCACGAAACTCGACAGCGGAGACGTCTCCTCCTTCAATCGCCAGTGACTTGTTATTCTCAAAGCGTGCACGACCGTGAATAACTTCTACGCCGCGCCGTTTCAACAAGCCGGCAATCCCTCCTGTCAATCCCTCCACAACGGAATCCGCCCAGCTTCGCAGTGCTTTTATATCGATAGACACGTCTTTGGCGATGAGTCCCATTTTCTCTCCCTCACGAGCGGCGTGAGCGAGCCCCACGACGTTGATGAGAACTTTCGATGGGATACATCCTTCAATGAGGCAGACGCCGCCAAGTTTATCGCGTTCTTCGATGAGCGTGACGTCCTTGCCTAAATCAGCCGCGCGAATCGCCGCGACATAGCCGCCGGGGCCTCCCCCGATAATTGCGACTTCCGTTGTTAGCCGCAGACTCCCCATAACCATGGTTTTATCTCCAGATGTTTTTTGCGGTGATTACTTCATTGCTTAGGTGATGCGAAACTGCTCTAGGTTTCGAGCAGCAGCAGATTCGGATCCGAAAGTTGGCGCACCATTTCGGTGACAAAGCGAGCCGCGTCCGCACCATCGGCGATGCGATGATCGAAAGCGAGGGTGAGCGGCAGAATCTTTCGAATAACGATTTGTCCGTCACGCACGACCGGTTTTTCCTGTACGCGTCCCACTCCTAATATGGCAACCTCAGGATAATTAATCGCTGGAATCAGAGCGGTGCCGCCGAGTGGTCCAACATTCGTTATCGTGAACGTCCCGCCGCGCAAATCATCAACGTCAATCTTTCCGTCGCGTGCGTGCGTCGCTAAATCCACGATGCTGGCGGAGATTTGAAGAATGCTCTTGCGGTCGGTGTCTTTAATTACGGGAACGACCAAGCCGCGGCCGGTATCGGTTGCTATGCCGATGTTGTAGTATTTCTTGTAAACGATTTCTTCCCGGAACGGATCAAGGCTGGCATTGAACGACGGCGTCGCTTTCAATCCAGCGGTCACGGCCTTCACGATGAAAGCCAACAGTGTCAGATGTCCACCGGGTTGTCCGGTGCGCCTCGCCTTTTCGCGCTTGCGGAAATCTTCAAGTAGAGTCACATCGGCTTCATCCATATGTGCGACATGGGGAATAAGAATCATAGATGTGACCATTTTACGAGCAACCTTCCGGCGAATCGAACGCAAAGGCTCTCTTTCGACAGCTCCCCATTGCTCGAAGTCCGGCATCGGTTCAATATCAAGAAAAGGAATCGCTGATGCGGCATGAGCAGCAAAAGCCGCTTCAGCACGCTTCTCGTCCGCCACCGGTTCCGGAGCAGCTTTCGCAGGAGGCGGAGCTTTTTCTCCAGTCGCAAAACGTTCGACGTCTTCGAGCGTCACGCGGCCGCCCGGACCTGTCGGGGTGACAAGTTTAATATCAACGCCCTTTTCACGAGCAAAACGCCGTGTGGCAGGCGCGCAAGCGACGGGTCCTTTTATCGCCACGATCTTTGGAGCCGGTTTTTCAGGCGGGGGCGCTTCTTTCTTCGGGGGTTTAGTTTCCTTAACGGCGGGTTCCTTTGGCGCGGGAGCTGTAACCGCTTCTTCTCCCTCGGCTGCGATAACCGCGATTATATCTCCGACAATAACGACATCTCCCACTTTCCCGGCCACCGATACAAGCTTGCCGCCTTTCGGTGATGGAATCGCCACGGCGGCTTTATCGGTTTCCACTTCGACGAGGGGTTCGTCTTCTTTTATCGTTTCCCCGACGTTGACATGCCATTTCAGAATTTCTCCTTCATGGATGCCTTCCCCAAGATCGGGCAGTTTAAATTCGTACATTATCTCCTCCTAAAAGTCGAGGGTTTCCTCGATAGCGCGGCGAATCCGTCCGGGACTCGGAATGAAATTCATCTCGCGTCCAAAATAAGGTGTGACGACATCGTAGTTCGTCACTCTCTTCACGGGAGCTTCCAGGTACATTAAAGCTTTATCATTGATTTTAGCGATGACTTCCGCTGCGACACCGAGAGATTTCGGCGCTTCCTGTACCACGACGCACCGACCGGTTTTCTGTACAGATGTCGTAATGGTATTCCCGTCCATTGGCGCGATGGTGAGCAGGTCTATCACTTCAATCTTGACGCTGCGAGCTTTCTGTACTTCTTCAACCACTTGAAGTACGGATGGCCTCATCGCACCCCA
>CAZADO010000003.1:0-2540 GCA_964483885.1 uncultured Alphaproteobacteria bacterium
CGGTGTTACTTTATCCAAATCTTCGAATGGGATATCGAAAACGGAACCACCCGAAGTCGTCAGCCAAATCGTTCGAATATTTTCAGGAGATTCGCCTTGCAAACATTGGAATATTGCACTGTGCTCGGAATCAATAGGAAGTATCAGCATGTGTTTTTCGCGAGCCAAATTTAAAATCAATGGGCCCGCTGCAACCAGCGTTTCTTTATTGGCAATAGCGACACTGTTGCCCGCTTCAACAGCGGCAAATGTCGGGCGAATTCCCGCCGCTCCGACGACAGCGTTGACGACACGCTCGGTTCCTTCCAATGCCGCCAAACGGCATAAGCCCTCGTCGCCGCTGAAAACTTTAACACCAGTACCGAAAAGCTCGGCCTTCGTGCTCTTAAAAGCCGCTTCGTCCGAAACGGCAACCGCTTCCGGTTTGAACTCCGCTGAAAGAGAAGCTAACTTGGAAACATTGCGATGCGTTGCAAGTCCGCGAACTCGGAATTTATCCGGCAGCGAACGTACGATATCGAGAGTGCTGCTTCCGATAGAACCCGCTGCACCGAGCAAAACAATCGTTTTCTTGTCACTCATGGAGTCTGTTGACTTTCCAAGGTCTCCGCGAATTGCTCTTCACACAACTCGGTGAATTCCTCTCGAAAAGCCTCTTCCATTTTCTGACGAAGATGCGTCATATTCACGGGGCGAGTCAGCTCTTCTTCGATAGATGTGGAAGCGGTTTTCAACCTTATAAAGAGCTCATCCCTGACTTTTTGTGAAGGCAAGTTCATGAGAGAAACGAGACGAAGATGAGCAGGCGTACATAAAATCGAACCGTGCTGAAGCAGAGCGCCTTGGAGCATTCGCTGTGCGCTTCCGATAATCTTTTTCCCACGCACGCAAACTTCCCACCGCGATGCGCGAACGAAACAGGATGCGCGGTCGGGCAGTTTTCCCAAAGGGCGACCTCGCTGGAGCACATCCGCCTCTACTCCAAGTGCGCATAATCCTCGCGCAAGAGCTCTTCCGATATGTTCCAACGCAGATTTATTCTTTTGCCACGGGTGTGCCGGAGGCAGCGCAACAGCGTAGGTCAACTCATGCGAATGTAAAACCGCCGCACCTCCCGTTGGTCTGCGAATCCACGGAATTTTTTCTCGGTCTAAGGCTTCAATGTCAAGAATCGTTTCCGGTTGATGAAATCCGAGTGACACTGTCGGCTGCGTCCATTCATAGAAACGCACGACCGGTTCCTGCAGACCTTGCGAAGCGCGTTGCAGAAAATCCTCATCACGCGCCATTAAAATATGCCCCGCCTGCGCGGGTTCTTGCTGTATGCTGAAGTTAGGGTGGATCACAAAAATATTTCCGAAAAGAATTGCAGCTTGAAATAAAATTACGGCCGGGTTACGCGCGTTGGCTTCATCGTTTGGTTTGCGAAATTCTGCGCTGAATCCGGCTCGGCGAGCCATCTTCTTCTAATCCAACACAGCCGCTTCATCCGGCCGGGAACGACCGCGCTTCGGTGCGGGAAGAATTCCTCGCTTGGTTTCGCGGATAAAAGCAACCATGTGTTTCACTTCAGGAGTTTGTTCGCACTCCGCTTCAATCTTCAGTAACGCGTCTTTTACATTCAATCCCGAACGATACAGAATCCGATAGGCTTGCTGCAACGCTCGGCGTGTCTCATTGGAGAAACCGCGTCGACGGAGACCGACCGAATTCAGTCCGCTAAAACTTAGCGGCTCACCGCCCGCAAGAATATACGGAGTGACATCTTTCGGCACTCGGAATCCTCCACCAACCATCGCATGACAGCCGATGCGCACAAACTGATGTATGGGAACCACTCCTCCAACGATAACGAAATCCTCAATCACCACGTGACCCGCCATATTGACCGAGTTCGCGAGAATCACGTTGTCTCCGAGGATGCAGTCATGCGCGACATGAACATAGGTCATCAAGAGACAATCTTTTCCGATGCGAGTCTGTCCCCCCTCCCCGGTCCCTCGATTCAGGGTACAAAACTCGCGAATATTCGATCGGTCACCGACGAAAAGTTCTGTCTTCTCGCCTGCGAATTTAAGGTCCTGCGGCTCTGAGCCTAAAACAGCTCCGTGAGCGATAATCACATCTTTTCCAAGACGAGTTCCGGATTTGAGACGTGAGCAACTTCCGATTTTACATCCCGCCCCGACGGTGACATTCTCTTCGATAATAGCAAAGGCGTCTATTTGAGTGCCTTCGCCAATCTTAGCTTCGGGATGGACAATCGCATTCGGATGAATATCAGGCATGGTTTCTAAACCAGATTTAGTTAGCGGTCAATAACAACAGCAGATAAATCGGCTTCCGCCACAATCACATCTTCCACACGAGCGATTCCGCTCATCTTGCAGATGTTGCGCCGAAACATCGACATTTCAACAGTAAAGATAATTTGATCACCGGGAATAACAGGCTTGCGGAATCGTACGTTGTCCAATCCCGTAAAATAAACCACCTTGCTCTCCGGATTTTCGACTGAGTTCAGCAGCAAAACTCCACCT
>CAZADO010000004.1:0-3953 GCA_964483885.1 uncultured Alphaproteobacteria bacterium
ATCACAATCAACAATGTCGAAGATCTTGCCGGCAATCCGATTCTGCCGAATAGTCAGGCGACCTTTGAGTTTGTGTCCGTAAACCCGAATGATCTCCTCATCACGGAAATCATGCCGAATCCGAATGCCGTCTTTGATCAATATGGAGAGTGGTTTGAAGTTTACAATAGTACCGGTAGTTCAATTGATATGAACGGCTTCATTCTGCACGATAACTCCGGCACGTACACGATTTCCGGTGCGGCTGTCGTCGCCTCGCACGACTACTTCGTCTTCTGCTGCAATGAAACCCTCGCCACCAATGGCGGCGTCCCGACGGATTATGAGTATCCTTATGCGTACCCCGCTGGTCTGGAATTGGGGAACACGGCAGATGTCGTGAAAATCTGCACACCGGGCGATGTGATTATTGACAGCGTCCAGTATGCCAGCGCTTCATGGCCCTATGGCGCCGGATGGTCGATGCAGCTCAAGGATTTGGCTTATAACAATGACGACGACACAAGCTGGTGCGCTGCTCAATCCCAATGGATTGGCAGTACGGGTGATAACGGAACACCGGGCGAAGCGACTGAATGCGGCCCCCCACCCGAACCCGTCTTGCTCACGATTTGTCAGGCACGTACGGAAGATGCCTGTGCCGACTTGTACTATCTGGACAGCTTAATCACTGTTCGCGGTGTTGTCAGCATGGCTGATACCTGCGAGCACATTGCGTATATGCAGGATGACGGTTGTGGAATCGCGGTTTATGGCTATGCTGTAAGCGACACGCTGCTGCCTCCGGCTCGTCAGATGCGCGCAGGTGACTCGATTCAAGTCACGGGTTATTTGACCAGTTATGCCGGCCTTGCCGAAATCGCCTTTGCGTTCGATTATGACGTGGAAGCTGTGTTGCTGGACAGCGATAAAGTCGTGCCCATCACCGATGTAGCTTGCGCGCTGATTTCGGATGCCGCAGACGCGGGTGATGATTCCTGTACAGGTGAAGCCTACGAGAGCATGAAAATCCGCGTTTCTGGTATTGAATTCGTCGCCACCGGTACCTTTGCCGGAAACACGAATTATAAGGCGGTCTGCTCGAATGATGATACGATTCAGGTTCGCATTCATGTATGCAGTGATTTCGTCGGTACAACCATCCCAACAGGTCCCTATAATGTTGTCGGTAACGTCGGTCAGTATGATTGGAGCATCTGTCAATGCCAAGGCTACCAAGTCTTCCCACTGGAATTCACGCCCGCCGATGAGCCTTGTGTCGATCCTGATTCATTGACGATTGTTCGCTCTTCCACTCTGGAAAATGTTATCCTGAGATGGAGGCCGAATGCGGGTCAAAACTGCGATTGCTACAAGATTTATTCGAGCACGGACCCGATGGCCGTCTTCCCCGGAGCGGGATGGACGGAAGTTGCTTGTGTATGCAGTACGACGATGTATGAATACGCTCCGCCTGTTTCAACAACGGCTAAACTCTTCTATATCGTAACTGCCGTTGCTTCCTGTCCGTAAACATCTTCATCATCACCAATAAAAAAGCCCGGCTTGTTTTCAAGCCGGGCTTTTTCTATCTATAACGAATGTCTATAATGATTCTTTCCGGAGTTCGAACTCTTTACCCGTGACATCAATCCCGGCAAGAACATACCGTTGTTCGGCACGGGCGTCCCGGTCAAAGAATTCATACCGGGCACCCTTTGAAAAACTGCCGCGACTGCGCGGCTGAAAAATGCGCTGCCGAGTTCCATCGGCATCGCTCACACGATACAGCCTGAAGTGATGCAAATCGGCTTCAAAATCCGTTTTCCAGCGGACAACGGTGCCACTATCCTGCTCGATAATCGTGAATTCCTGAAGTGATACCGGAATCAAAGGATTGAGTTCTACGGAGAATTCAAACATCCCACAATCCGTGCCATACCCGCCAATAACGATATAATAAACTCCCGCAGGAAGCGATGCAAGCCTTATCCTCTCTGCCCACCCCTCCTTTTCCGTATCCTTTCCGACAACACAGAACAACTCACCCGACGCATCAGCGCGAAATAGACCCACGGCAATATCAAAATCATCGCGTATCGGTCGCACGGTAACAAAGATAGATTCAGCTTCATTAAATGCTATCTTATAACCAATTGCTGATTGGCTGGAAATCAGGCCTGTACAGTCCCAAAGTTCAACACCTGAAATCTCATGTCGACAGGTATTATCCAGCGCCACAAAAGGGAATCTGTCAATACATGCAGCGTTTTCTATACCGATCCGTTCAATCGCAACGGCTTCCGGTGAACTCTTGCCGTACTCCGAATACGCTGCTGTTTGGAACTGTCGAGCGTTATGCCTCGCCTGTGCCAACGCCCAGAATAGCACTACAAGAAGAAACAAAAAAGCGATTTTGCGATAGCAAAGTTTCATGCATTCTCACCCGACAAATCATTATTTCATAGATAGAAAGGTCTTCAGCTTTATTGCAAGCAAAATCAAAGGGATTTCTCTCTATCAACTATATTTAATATATAAAAAATCCCTCGCAAATGCAAGGGATTTTTCATGTAAAACTTTTATTTTTACGATGTTATAACAAGTTCAAGAGCTGCTTTAGGATTACTTGATAAGCAGAATTTTCTGGGTGCTCGTGAACTGCCCGCCAATATCAATCCGATAGAAATACAAGCCGGACGGAAGATCCTTCGCATTGAAGACAATATTATAGCGGCCTTTCTGCTTCACACCGTCAACGAGTAACGCAACTTCCCGACCGAGAATATCAAAGACGCGAAGATCAACATGTCCCGCATCAAGTACATCATAGGCAATCCGGGTTTCGGGATTGAAGGGATTGGGATAAGCCGGATGCAGAGCATAATTTTCGATTTCAACCGCATCGCCATTTAGAGAAGGAACTCCTGAAAAGATGCCCGGATAATCATCCTGATTCCCGTGCAAATCTTCCCGGCTCAGCCGGTAGTAGTAAACATGCCCGTTTTCAAGACCTCTATCCCAAAATTCATAATTGTACGACGCGGTCGCCTTGATATCAGGCAATTGCGAAGGAACCGTCGCTATCTCGGTAAAAGGCCCTTCAGGTCCTTCCGCGCGCAGGATATGAAAACGATAGGTTTCAAATTCGTCCATGGTTTGCCAGGAAAGAACCAGTTCGTTATTGGCCGCTGCAATCGTAGGATCTGAATTCAATGGGATGCGTCGAGGTGTCGTTCCATGACAGTCAAAGGTGAAAAAACCACTCCGATCTGTGGTGAATTCAACATACTTCGGTGTCCTTTCCTCTGGTAGGATCGGTTCCCAGGAGCAAGCGAATTCATTGATTCGAGAGGCACGGAGGCAATTCCAGTCTGAGAAACCTGATTCAGTGAGTTCATCCTGTGCATAGTACATCCGGACCAACAGACTGGTACCCTCATCGGCAGAACCATCCCAATATACGGCAACAACTCGACTCATGTAGTCATAGGCCACAGGATGACATTCCGGCACTCCGTTGTAAACATCGACGCTTACGTCATGGGCATCGCCTCCCTGAGCGGTAATGCGAACCGTGCAGGTGTCGACGAAGGATTTCGTTTCTCCATCAAGAATGTCGATAGGTCCGTAAAATCCCTCTTCCATCGGATTCCTTGTGTTGCAGGTATCCCCACCACAGACACAATCCCAGTCGGCTTGCACAATTGCGATACTCTGAGGACCATCGATCGTCGTGAAATAGCGACTCGTATACGTACAACCACCATGCACGACTTCGCACCACCAATCGCTACCAGCGACTCCTGTAACATAGTTTAGCATGAAAAAGCCACAGCCCATACCCATACCTCCACCATTCATATTAGGTGTACCAAGTAGGACCGCGCCTTTGTAAACGTTCACTGGGGTGCCATCAGGGATACACGTTCCAGCCGTGAAACAACCATCATTGGTCAGGAAGGTTTCGGGCG
>CAZADO010000005.1:0-5530 GCA_964483885.1 uncultured Alphaproteobacteria bacterium
TCCTCATGTCTATGCGACAGTTTTCAGTGGTTTTTATCTTCCGCTGATGCTCATCCTCTTCGCGCTTATCTTTCGCGCTGTATCGCTTGAGTTCCGCAGTAAGAATGAATCTCCGCGCTGGCGTAACGGTTGGGATATTAGTTTTGCTCTTGGCAGTATTCTCCCGGCATTGCTTTTCGGTGTCGCGGTGGGGAATATCATGAACGGCATCCCCCTCGACGCTACTAAAACTTTCACCGGCAATTTCCTTGCCTTACTTAATCCCTACTCCCTCCTCATCGGACTTTTAGGTCTGGCGATGTTCATGACACACGGAGCCATCTACGTCACCTTGAAAATCGAAGGAGACCTCGCCAAACGCGCTAAGAAATGGGCGGACATAAGCTGGGATATTTATTTGGCGCTCTTCATCCTCGCCGCGGTCATAACTATCTTTTTCAAACCGCGACTCCTTTCAAACTACGGAGCGGTTCCGATACTCTGGATATTCCCTCTACTCGCGCTGGGGATGATAATCGCTCTCGCCATCTTCAACAAAAAGGATAAACCCGGCAAAGCGTTCCTCGCATCGTCACTTTCCATTTTCGGTTTGTGTGGAACAGTCGCCGCATCCATCTTCCCGAATCTAGTCCCCGCGCTCGGCAGGCCGGAGCTCAGTTTGAACATCATGAACTCCGCTTCCTCGCCGCTGACGCAATGGGTAATGCTGATTATCGCGATTATCGGGATGCCTTTCGTTTTCGGCTACACGATTTGGATTTACCACATCTTCCGCGGAAAAATAAACATGGAAACGGATCTCCACTACTAATACGCAACTAAACGGGAACTATTGTGACTCCGGAAATCAACCTCGAAGCACTATGGAACGTAAGCTACGGCCTCTATGTCATTACCTCCCAACTCGACGGAAAATTCAGCGGCCAAATTGCCAACACGGTCGTTCAGGTGACAGCGGAACCGCCGCGAATTGCTGTGAGCATCAGTAAGAATAATTTCACACACGGCTACATCGCTAACAGCGGCGTCTTTGCCGTTGCCGTTTTAAATGAGTCCACTCCGATGACCTTCATCGGTCTTTTCGGATTCAAATCAGGACGGGACATCGACAAACTTTCTCAGGTTTCCTTTAAAAAGGGGAGCACCGGCTGCCCGCTTGTTCTTGAGAACACACTTTCCATTTTTGAGGTGAAAGTCTTCGAACGCGTGGATTGCGGTACTCATACGCTGTTTGTTGCGGATGTGGTTAGCGCGGAAGTTCTGAGTAAAGGAAATCCGTTGACCTATGCCGATTATTACCTTGTTAAAAAAGGGAAGACTCCTAAGAATGCCCCGACCTACCGGCGTCCTGAATCAGTGATTAAAAAAGAAAGAGGTAAAGAAACTATGACGAAGTACAGGTGCACTGTGTGCGGCTACATTTACGATCCGGCTCTCGGAGATCCCGAAAGCGACATCGCTCCGGGAACTTCCTTTGAAGCACTTCCGGATGATTGGGTATGTCCGGTTTGCGGCGCTTCCAAAGAAGACTTCGAGCCGGAAGAGTAACATGGAGAAGATAAAGACACTGCCCACACAAGCACCTTTACCGCGCCTGATTGTCTATCTGATGGTCTTCATCTGTGGTGGCATTGTGATGATCCTTGAATTAGGAGGAGCTCGGCAGCTCGCTCCCAGTTTCGGTCAGGGACTCTACGTCTGGTCAGCGCTTATCACTATCACTCTGCTGGGTCTGGCGACAGGCTACCGCGTCGGAGGGCGTATCGCGGATAGGTGGCCGTCGGCACGGACTCTGTTCTTTATCTTCATCGGAATTGCAGCGTGGATTCTCATTCTTGTGCCTTTTCAAGGCATGCTGATGTATCATCTTCAGCCCCTCGGGCCCCGGCTCGGCTCACTTCTCGCGGGAGCTTTACTGGTACTTCCACCCTTAACCGGTTTGGGAATGGTGAATCCTTTCGCTATACGACTGCGCATTCAAAAAACCGATGAGGCGGGTCATGTTTCCGGAACGGTGGCCGCTGTTTCGACCGCCGGAAGTCTTTTAGGAGCGATGGCAACAGGATTCTGGCTGATTCCGTGGTTGGGATTGAAATTTCTTTTTCTCGGTTCGGGATTCGTCATGGCTGTTATGGCTTACCTGATTGGCATTTGGGGATTCAGAAAAAAAGAACCGCCGCTGATTCCGGCGGTGTTTATCGTCATCGCTGTCATCTTCGCGTTTTTACGTCCCAATCCGCCGATTTACTACAAGGAACAGCCCGTCTTTCCTCTGATATTGAAAGAAAGTAACTACGGTCAGGTCGCAATTTCCGAAACCGCGGATTTGCGAGCGATGTATCTGAACGGCACGATGCAGTCGCTCATGAAAAAAGATAATCAGGCATCGTTTCTCCACTATACGCACGGCCTCGTTCGATTAATGAATCGATTTCTCCCGGAGAGCCGCAAGGTTCTCGTCATTGGCTTAGGAGGCGGCGCGATTCCCATCTTTCTCGAACGGCGGGGCTTTGATGTCACCGCTTTGGATATTGATCCCGTTATTGTCGATTTTGCGCGCAAATACATGGGCTTCGACACTTTTCAAGGAAAGGTCGTCATTGAAGATGCGCGCGTTTTTCTGAACCGGACGTCCGAAAAATACGGCGTGATTATCCTTGATGCATTCAGCGCGGACGCTCCGCCGTTTCATCTTGCGACCGCCGAAGCTTTTAAAGCTTGCAAAGAACATCTGGAGGATGACGGAGTCTTAGTGACCAACTACATTTGCAGTACCACGGAAAGCAAACGCAAACCCGTTGCGGGAATTTTGGCAAGTATGCGGCACGTTTTCCCAGATGTCCGCGCTTATGGAAATCCGGAGTCCGTTATTCCTGTGAATGTTCTAATCGCAGCGGGACGAGATTTGGAAATCGCTCCGGATTCCGTTCGCTTTAAAGAGTTCGTTCCTCCGGAACTGACGGCCATTGTGGACGAAGCGCTGGCTCACACACTTATAATTGATGACCCTGTTCCTCTGGTCACCGATAATAAATACTGGCTGGATCTCTACGACTATCCGGCTCGCTTGGCGGCACGCGGTCTTGTCGAATCGAATTAATGACAAGCTTGGGGATAGGATGAGAGGCTTTTGCTCTATTGACAATGACGCGGGATTTTTGTAAATTTAATGTTTGATGAAGATTATCTTTATCTACCCGCCACTGTAGCTCAGTCGGTAGAGCAGCTGATTCGTAATCAGCAGGTCGTCGGTTCGAATCCGACCGGTGGCTCAAGAATAATCAATACTTTACAGAGGAGATTCCTCGAATGAACGTCTTTGATTACGCCATGCAGATGGAAAAGGACGGCGAAGCCTATTATCGCGAGTTGGCTCAAAAATGCAACGATACCGGCTTGGCGCGGATTTTAATTATGCTTGCCGATGAAGAGGTGAAACACTATAATCTCTTCAAACAGATGAAAGCAGGCAAAGCCGAGTACTCTGAAATTCCACTCTTAGCGAACATAAAAAATGTCTTTATCGAAATGCAGCAGAGAGGCGAAGCGTTCGATTTCTCAGCAGAACAAGTGAATTACTATCGCAAGGCTCAGGGTATCGAAAAGAAAAGCGAAGACTTCTATCGGGAAAAAGCAAAAGAAATCACCGATAATGCCCAGAAAGAAATCTTTTACAAAATCGCTGACGAAGAAAAGAAACACTTCCTCATCCTCGACGGCATTATTGAATTTGTTCAGCGACCGAAAACTTGGCTGGAAGATGCCGAATGGAGTAACATCGGGAAGGAATATTAAGATACCTGCTTTATCATACCTTGAAATACAAAACGCCCCTGCTGTAATGACAGCGGGGGCGTTTTTTGATGCAGTTTTATTTTAGTGTCAATAATTCATTACTCGTAATGCAGCGCTTCGATTGGGTGCAGACGTGATGCTTTGAAGGCAGGCCAGATTCCAAAAATCAGACCCACCACGGAACAGAAAATTACCGACAACAGCACCGACCAAATAGGAACAGGTGTGGGAAATTTCAGAAAATGATTAACTCCAATCGCCAGCAAGAAGCCTAAGACAATTCCGATTCCACCCCCAACTTCCGACAGCATAATCGCCTCAATTACGAACTGCCACATAATCCCCCGGCGAGTACCCCCCAGCGCTTTCCTTACACCGATTTCGCGCGTTCGTTCCGTCACCGAAACAAGCATAATATTCATGATGCCGATTCCGGCAACCAATAGACTAATCGCGCAGATTCCGAAAGCCGCAAATGTAGTGGCCTGCGAAAATCCGCGGAAGGAATCCTGCAATGTCGCCGGAGTCCAGATAGCAAAATTGTTCGGTTCACCGGGTTTCAATCCTCGCTCGACGCGCATCACTTCAATCACTTCTTCTTGAGCTTGCTCAAAATCTTGCAGTGACCAAGCCTGCACTGTCAAGTAAACGGATCTCTCGCCATAAATCCGAAAGAAGGTCTCCAGCGGTATGCAGCAATATCTATCACGCGATTCGCCCAGCGCTTCGCCTCGTTTCTCAAAGGTGCCGATAACCTCAAAACGATGCGGGCCGATGCGCACGAATTCACCAATCGGATCCATCGCACTGAAAAGGCTTTCCACAACATCATCGCCAATTACAATCACGTTGCGGCCCGACAAGACATCCTGATTTGTCAGAAAGCGTCCTCGAGCGACATAAAGTCCGTTGTTTATCGCAAATTCAGGTGTTCCTCCCGCCACTTGAATCGTCGGATCGCTTTCAAGCCCTCCGCGCCGTACCATCATTCCCCCTCGCCAGCATTCCACACCTACGGCTCGAACCGAAGGGCATCGCTCTCGAATAGCATCCGCCAATTCGGGCACCATTTTAGGTCGTCGATCTCGTCGTCGGGGACCGATTTGAAAACCGACATTGTCATAGCGCTGAACCTGAAAAACATTGGCGGAAAGCGCATTCTCCATCTGGTCGTCGATGATAGATCGAATCCCGGCGATGACCGTCATCGAAGCGATAATTGTCGCGACGCCGATGATAACACCTAAAAGTGTTAAGGAAGCCCTCATCTTGTGCACCCAAATCGCTTCGAGCGCCATGCGCAGAGCTTCAAATGTTGATGTTAGTGATGTCCACATTAGGTTTACTCTTCTTCTGATTCAAGCACCGCCGGCACCGTTTTTCCTTTCCACCATGGGAAAACTTCGCCCAAGAAAAGAAACGTGATGGCTGTCAACGGCACGGCGACAACGACACCTAAAAATCCAAACAAAGTTCCCATGACCAGAATTCCGATAATCACTGCCAAAGGCGATAGCTGAACATAGCGATGCATGATGAGCGGTGTAATCAAGTTTCCTTCCAATGCTTGCGCCGCCGCCCAGATAACAATAACCCAGATGATTTTCGATGGATCCAAAAAAATCGCCCAGACGAGCGGCCCCAATGCAGAAAGAAACGGCCCTAAATACGGCACGACGCTGAAAAGAGCCGCCAGACTTCCAAAGATGAGAAAATAATCTATGCCCGCTATCCA
>CAZADO010000006.1:0-13077 GCA_964483885.1 uncultured Alphaproteobacteria bacterium
GGCCCACTCGTGATTAATTCACCTGAAGTGGGATTTGCTGCGAAGTGAAAACTTCGTCTGCCGAACGTTATGCGCGCCCATAGCATGAGCAGAATTGCTAAGGCTTGAAGAAGGATTACGATTGGTGAAGGTGAAAACACACCGTGGCGAATGACAAGCGCTGCCAGAGCCGACACACCAAGAATAAAAGCAATGATTGATATTATCTTGACGTTCATACCACTACTTATCCGTTTGTTCCGTTCTAATCAAACTTGTTCGGAGAATCATCATCCATCAAAAAACCAAACAATTCCGCCGATTAGCATTAGATTGAAACAGCAAGGCTATCGTCTCCACGGCAAGTTTATATTTTCGGATTCTGCTAAATAACCTTCGCAAGAAGCAGCGTGAAGTCATCCTCAAAAGTTGAGCCGCCATGATAGGCTTCTACACTCTGTTCCAAGTTCCTCAGTATATCGCGGGGATTTTGACTGCGGTGTTCAATGAGAAGCTTCTGGATCCGCTCTTCTCCGAATTCTTCCTCCAACTCATTCATTGCCTCTGATGCTCCGTCTGTATAAAAAAATAGCAAATCATCTTTCACCATCAACACGGTTCCCTGTTGGTAGGTCAATCCCGGTAGAGCTCCCAGAATCAGTCCTCCGATGTCTAACAGGTCGCTCGATCCATCTTCGTGCACCAGCATCGGGGGATTGTGTCCCGCATTCACATAGGTCAGAATGGACGTAGCAGGATCAAAACTGGCCGCAAAGAATGTAATATACTGCTCCGGTGGTGTGTTCTGGCAGATCAGATCGTTGATCTCTCCGACAGCATCCGTCAGGGAAATGTTCATCCTCACAGCGGTGCGCAGGGAAGCCTGTAAATTGGCCATGATGAGCGCCGCGCCAGCGCCTTTGCCTGAAACATCACCAATAGCCAGCACGGTACAGCCATTTTTCAGCGGCACAACATCATAATAGTCTCCAGCGACATCGAGGCAAAAACGGCTGACGGCGGCCACGTCAAGTCCGGGTGTCGGTGGAATCTGCTGCGGCAGAAATCCCTGCTGAATGCGTCGTGCCATCTGAAGCTGTTGTTCAAGCTCGCGCTTGACGACATTCTCTTCAAGCAACCTCAGATTCTCGCTTGCAATGGCGATCTGAGGCGCGAGTGAGTTCAGAATCTGGAGCTCTTCCGCGTCATAGTCTTCCTTATCCGTGCGCAAGCCGATAGCGAGGAAGCCCACCAGTTCCTGATGCAACGCTAGCGGCAGGATTAATCCAATCTGTTTCTCGCTCAACCACTCTGCTTCCATGTCACGTATCTTTACTTTCCCACTGCCCAGTGCTTCGTCTACGAGCAGTGGACGTTGGTGGTCCCCAATATGGGCAAGCAGCATGCTGTCATCGGAAAAAATCGCTGGCATACTGTCTTTCAGCACCGGATAGACGGCTGCAACCTTGAGCCCTTCCTTCAAGCGCCCTTCCAACTCCTGCCAGAAGAGTCGCTGATCCGGCAGCGTAGATGCCTGCTGAAGAAAATCATGCAACATATCCCGCAACATTTGCCGTTCCGGATTGAGTCGCCGCTCCACAAATCCGCGCAGTCTGCGCTGTGCTGGTAGAATACCCAAAGCAAGAACAAAAGCAAGAGCCATGCTGGGCGTCGGCGATGTCACAGCAAGTGTCGCACGCATGAATTGGCTGAGACCGTATGTAATCCCAATCAAGAGAAGAATCAGTGTACCGGAGACTAAGACATTGCGTGTGGCTCGCTTGAATCTTCCTTCGACATCCATCAGCCGGTACTTGCGAAATGCATACGCGAAAGCTATCGGTCCGAGCAGCATCGCGCCGAACGTAAGGGAAGAAAAAATCAAGTCTCGGTACAAACGCGCCAAGTACCAATCCCAAAAGACAATATTCACGAGAAAAATGAAACTTTGGATAACAAGACCTCCGGTTACGGCCCACAAAATCAGGCGCAACTGACGCATTTCGAGCCGATCTGCACTACTGTGCAAGCGGAAAATTATAATGCCAATCGAAATTATTAAGGGTACAAATTCAACGATCGAACTGGCGAGCAATGCAGCGAGCTCGCTCGCCAGTATGGAAAACTGGGTACCGAGGTACAGGTTGGCCATGAGAAACATCATTAATAGGCTTGGCAGGTAACAGAGTACGTAAGCCCTGACCGGATGCCGGCGTACCCACTCCAAAGGTCGGGGATAGATATACTGCAGATGCAGCCATAAACCACCGTATAGGAAGCCGAAGACGCTAATACCGTGAAGTTGAAATCCAAAAGGTATTGAGAAGACCGCATAGGAGGCGGGCAAGAAAAAATGACTGTGACTTACTATCGTGGAGATGGAGAACGAGTACAGAGCGAATATCGGCACCACGCTGCTGCTATATCGGCCGCGCAGCGCCCATAAACCGACGCCAAGAGAGGAAAGGGTGACCAAAATCCACAACACCTCCATGGCCACAAATCCCCAGATGAGCGGCCATGACGGCGCGTGCATAGCAAAGGCCGCCCGCAAGGTATCACCATTATGAACAAAGGTCACCGGCAGCGGCTGCTCGGTCGGATGCGGCTCCTCAGTTGAAGTCCAGAACGCATACCGCGCCGGAGCGGATGTGTCGTTGACTGCGACAACGGTATCCCCGGCCACGGGATACGGCCCCATGTCGAAATCCGAAATTGCAACGGACTGAAAGACAACAACAGAAGGCTCGTCCGAAATCTGGGATAACTGACTTTCACGGAATCCGCTCTTCGCCCAAGTGGGTATCTTCGTGAATTCGTGAACATGATACCCCAGCAGATAAGCCAGCAGCAGCAAACCGATGGCCGCAATCCCCCGTCGCATTAGGTTGTTATATGTCATTGCAAATTACTCGCCCGAAGCTCACCTTATGAGCGGTTCTACTCTTCATATTTCAAAATCATTCCCGATTTGCCAATCGCCCAGAGCGCGTTCGGGCTCCGAAACAGACGGTGCATATCCGGAAATTTCTGGTCGGATTTGTGCCATTCTTTTCCACCGTCATCTGTCCGCCAAAGCGAACCAGATTCTTTGTTATTATCCCCCACAATAAATCCTCGCTTGTCATCAAGAAAATAGACGCTCCGCAAACGGTTCGACGTGAATTTTTCGGATTCCTGCCATGACTGACCACCATCATTCGTATGGAAGACAACGCCACTATGCCCCACAGCCCAACCATGCTGACCATCAACGAAATGAAGCCCACGAATTTTTGTTTTACCTTCAAGTTCGTGTGCTATCCAATTTCTCCCAGCATCCGTTGTCCGCAATATGTAGCTGCCGCCTGCCATGAATCCATTGTCCGCATCCAGAAATTGAATCGGTTCAAAGCACGCGTCAGGAACTTTATCGGAATACTCAAACCATGTCTCGCCATTGTCTGTGGATTCATAATAAACCGCTTCTCGACTGGTAAAGTCCATTCCTGTCAAGAATCCTCTTCCTTGTTCTGACATGAAGAAACCGTAAAAGGCATAGGTTTCGGGAGCGAGCTTGATAGGTTGCCATGTCACTCCGCCATCGTCCGTTTGAAGCAGCAACCCTTTTTCGCCGCAAATCCAGCCTCTCTTTTCATTGACAAAATAGATGCGCTCGTAATACATCGAATCCAATGACGATGCAATCATCCACGTGTCCCCTCCATTAGTCGTACGGAGCACTTGACCCGTTCCATAGCTGATAATCCAACCATGTTCAGCATCAAGAAAAAATCCGTTATGCAAACCGTCATCCGTCGGCGATTCAACGCGATTCCAAGTGGATTTTTCTTCTGCATGACAAACAATGCAGAATACAATAACGATTAGGCACAAATAATTGAGTACTCTCATTGCTTCCTCAACACGTAAATCACCCAGGGTGCGATTTTTGTTTCGTTCACCCACGGATAGGGTTCGCTATCTTTTGCCAGAGGTTTGAATGTTTTCAGGAGCTCCAAACCTGCCCGCTCGTAAACTGTTCGATACGCCTCATCTGTCCAAATAATGTCCTCTACCGATCTTCGGTCTTCCACGTCATTCATGACTATCCGGACTCGATCTCCATTTTTAGCATGGCGATTCTCCGGAAAATCTTTCGTTGTAAAGGAAACCCATTCATGCATATAAATTTCGGGCGATGAGACCAGGTTCACGATTATCCCATCTCTCCCTATCAGATTTCCTAATTCACGAAATAATTTGATCTTTCTCTCCATTGTGGGCACGTTGTCGAAAGTGAACGCAGCCAACACCAAGTCATAAATCTTATCTTTAAATTCGTTGAGTGATTCATCTTTAACAAGACGATAGTTACCTGCCGGATCAAGTTCTCGCGCCTTTCGTATCATGTTCTCTGCGATATCCACTCCAACGACATCGAATCCAAGCTTACGAAGGAATCTGGTGGAACGCCCGGTACCACACCCATAATCTAACGCTCTCTTTCCTTTGACATATTCAGATATGATTTCGGGCAGGTCTCGAAACGCTAAATGGTATGTTCCGGGAAACTCCAATTTGGCATAGGCTTCTGCGCGTTGGGCATCTTCATATACGTTATCCAACTGCACAAATGTCACCTTTCGCTCTAAATGTATGTACTCTACCGTTCGCCGCGAATGATTGTGATAAAGATAGGGATGACAGACACGGTCATCATCAGAAATAATTCGCCATCAATCGATCAACCCACTCAGGCGTGACAGCATTTTCTGCTGCATCAAATGCAGGAACGTATGGTTTAATGTCCAAGACGGGCGTTCCATCAATAGCATCAAGCCCTTGAACCTGAAGATTCCCTCCCATCACCGACAATAAACGAACAGCGGTTACTCCAATCGGATTGGGACGATGTTTCGCACGCTGCGCAAAAATCCCAAGCAAAGGCATGTCTTCACGCTCTCTCGGGCGGCGAATTAGGTGCTTGGCCGAGTCGAACTCCGCTTCATGCATCCAATAGATGACCAAGATATGAGAAAAATTCTCCAAGCCACGCAATCCTGAAGTGTATTCGGGAGCTATTTCAATACTGGAAATAACTTCACCCCAGTTCTCGTCTCTGCCGCTTGTTACTTCCGAATGAACTTTTCCTATCGGTTCGATTTCCAAAGGATTTTCCTAAAGTGGAAAATAGTAATGCAAAACAGTATTCATGATACCCTTACCTATCCGTCTGCTCCGTCCTTATTAAGTCGTTGAGGTTGTAGCCTTTCTGTTCAATCTGTACAAGAATATCTCGGAAGAGAGTCTCGTCCATTTGAGGAGTACGGGAAAGAATCCAGAGGTATTTGCGGGCGGGGTCACCGATGACGGCGTAGCTGTAATCGGGCGCCAGAAGAATTATCCAGTAATCCCCCCATACGAATGAAAAAACCGAGAGAAATCCCGGCGCAAAACGAACTTTGAGCTTTGAGTTCGGTCCGTCTTTGCGCGCGAGCTTCGCACGTCCTTCCGCTTCGGAAATTTCGCCATTCTCTTTGCGGCAGCGATTGACGACCGTAATCGTTCCATCGTCATTCAGCGTGTACGTTGCCGCTACATCAGAAGCGCACTTCTTCTGAAACCAGTTCGGCAATCGAGCGATTTCGTACCATGTCCCCATGTAGCGATTGAGGTCAACTTCCGGAACGACTTCGAGCGGCTCTTTGGATTTCTCCTGAGCGATACCGCCAACTGCAAATAACAACAGAAATGAAAACGAGAGAAGTAGGTTCATTTTCCAGCTCCTCATTTGATTGATCATACGCAGAAGCTTAACGGTCAAGCGCAATCGGTTCTATGCTGGCTATGACGCGATAGAATTGTTTATCTGATGATATAGGAAATGTTAGATTGGTTTGATCTGTCGTGACATATTCTCCCGGCCAAGTATCCAAATCATTTGTCTCATAGACGTGATAAGAACGCGCACCCAGAACCGACTGCCATTCGATACGTATCATTCCGCTGTCGAAACTCGCCACAACTTCAGACGTCGGAAATTCCTCGACGATTTCATATATAAACCACCAATAATTCTCCGGAGTAATCTCTATGTGAAATTGATTTTCGACGGGGAAATACAGCGAATCAAACACGGTAAGACTGTATAAATCTGGCTCTGCTGCTATGTTATAAAAGGGATCGCTGACATTCAAATCAAGCGCACTTATCGTCGGAATGAAACAGTGATGGTCATGCAGCGCGATTAAATCTCCATAGGGAACTTCGGCGCTGGCCATCGCCTGCATGGACGATGTCAAACCGCCGGGAGCATTATCCCACGGCCATGTCGCTTCAACCGTCACTGACATGAATTTATCCGGCAGCGGCCAGATCAAGTCAATCGCACCATCGAAAATTAACTGAGACTGTGCATCATTCAACGCCCAAACATTGCCAATGATATCGACCAAGAGACTTTCATATTCATAGAGAATCAGTTGGTCACCGGGATTGAAGCCGGAATTTTGCATCGTACTGCTTCCATTCGCTACAGCGACTTTGCGCGGCAGTGAAGGATAGTTTCCTAATAGTTCGAGTTCTGTCATGAAATCCGCGAACATCGGATCGCTGGACGCAACGGAAGACGGTGGATCGGTGAAGTGAGTGAGCAACATTTGCCGCGCCGCGGGAGTATTCAGCGCATCCCGCATAAATTCTGCATCCGCGGATTCGTCCGCGAAGAAATCCGTCCAATATTGAATTCCCAGCGGAATATCCGCGCCACTTTGAGGCGCATCAAACGAAATGAATGTTCGGATATGATGTGGCTCACTATTCGCTTCCATGTAGGTTAGCGCATAACGCGTCGTCAAACCACCCATGCTTGTGCCGACCAATACCGGATAATAGCCACCACCCACAGTCTGATTCACCTGTTGAATAAGTTCTCTTACCAAAAAAGCATTAGCTTGAATGTATGTTCTCGATTCTGTGTAGTTCAGCACGACAGCGTCATACCCAAATGCGCGCAGGTCTTCCAGCATGTTTTCTTCATTCATTAATTCGTAAATTTCATCCCAATTCAGACTGTTGTCCAAATCAATCCCTTCCGCCAGAATAATCGGTTTAGTCAGCGTGGAATTTGAATCCGACAAGTAAACATAAGCTTCACCAGTGGCGTAAACATCCATATAGGGTATGGTCGCTTGAAGCTGCCACGTTTCGTTCGGAGCGGGAGCATCCAAATGCCGCACATCAAACTTGAATGATCCGTAAAGCACCTCTCCATCACTCTGAACAGCTCGCATGCGGATTGTTTTGACTCCTGTCTTATTGTATTTCACAAAGACATCACCCGTTAAGTCAACCAAACGCCATGCCTGCCCATTGTCGAAATCAACTTCGAGTTTCCGCAGTGGTGATGTCTCGTTCGAAAAATAGAACTCCTTGCTGTCAAGACGGAATTGAACTTCGTTTCCGTGATAGGTTCGATTGTGCAGCGCGCTCACCGCAAACACGCGCTTCTCTTCAAAGGCATCTTCATCTACAGAAGTGATGCGTTCTCCGTCGAACTGCAGCACCTTGTCCGCGTCGGCGTCTTCGCGCACACGTTGATAACGGAAATTCAGAATCGAAATCGGATAGATGTTATCCCGTGCGTAGAGCCTGCTCAGCTCTCGAAATTCGTTATGCGTTGGCAGAGGAGAATTCCCAATGGTTGCCCGCTTTAGTTCGTGGCCGATTTGCAGCCATCGATTCCATTGGATTGTAGTAGAGGTTTCGCTCCCGTCAACTTCGTCGATTCCCGAGAGCGGCAGCACTAAATCATACAGAATGCCTGTACGAATCGGACTTTCCGCAAGTGCTCTATAATGTTCATCCAGATACTGATGAAGACTGGTGGACAGCTCCTGCCGGGTGAACGCATTCGCATTCACCGGACAGAACATGCTAATCCAAATCACGATTACAACCATCAACAATCGTTTCATGATGTCACCTATACCTATCTTTTGAAATTATTCCATGGAGATTCACCGATGCAATCCATACAATTTACAGTAATCCACTTCTAAAAGCAATAAAGAAACGATTGTTGATAAGTTGACAAACATCTTCATTTTCTCAACATTCAAAATCATCACCTGCTATTTATCTTTATAAAAATATTCATCTTGCAGCGAATGCTATTTAGCTCATCCCAAGAATTATACTGAACATCTATCGACTTTATAAAAAGGAGGGAAATCACAAGTAATTCACTTACAGGCTCTTATACCAGTATATCCCACTGCAATAAACTTTAATTACCATTGTGGTAAGTCATCACCAGCATTTCTTGTATTCCATCTTTGCTAATACTTTCAAGAAAGCTCTTAAAAGAAACCTCTCAAGAGAAAGACTTTTGTATTAAAGCTTTAGATGAAGGAATTTGCTTGTAACAAACAATTATATTTATATGTCTCTGTTTTTACTAATGGATAAGGATTCTTCAAGTTCTTATCAAATAATTTCATTTATTCTTACGCTTCTATTGACATTCTGAGAATTTCGTCTATATTAATTATGGATGTACTTGACAGAATATTGGGTCAGAATCACTTGAAAATCTTAACGTTAAAATAGAGTTTGAACGCAAAACAAAATTTCTGAGGTGAGGCATGAAAAAGGGTTTTCTGTTTACGGGCTTACTAATAGCCCTCATCTTACTCGGTGGTTATGTACTGCTGGCTAAAGATGCAAAAGAAAATATCGACAGCACGCTAATCCGGTTGGGGCTCCGATCCGCTCAACCTATCGAGCAGCCTGCGCAACCGCAACAAGCCAACATCATTAAAACAACTCCTGCAGAGAAGAAAGCTCCTGCTGTGAAAGAAGCTCCTGAAGAAAAAGTTCCTGATGCAAAGAAGGCCCGTAAGGTAGAAGAGGAACCGGTTAAACTTCCGGAGCCTGTCATCGACTGGCCTTCGACATCAGCAATGGGTTCGGCTCATATTTACACACCTGCTCCGAAAGAGCCTGAAAAATTAACCCCTGAAAAAGAACTTGCACTCCGGATGACCGCAGGAGGTGTAAGCAACAAGAAATTACGCATCGAAGCAATCAATCAGAGGATCCAAGAGCTCAAAGAGCAGGGTATAGAGAATGCTGCACTTCGTGATGAACTGCACTCGCTAACAGGGTACACACCGCCCAAAACGCGAGGCCACCTCGATGCAACGGGGGATGACTGCAGCGATCCTCTTTCTATAAGCTTACCACCCGTATCGTGGCCTTACACCGATGCGAACACGACGTGTGGCCGGATCGACGATTACACCGGCACCTGTCTCCCTTATGATGATGATGAGGACATTATCTACGAAGTAACTGTTAGCCAGCAAGTCAGTGTTGAAATTTCTCTTGATGCATTGGGCGCCAGCTATACTCAAATCGGTATAGCGACTGAATGTCCGCCATCGAACTGTATTGCGACGTCGTCAGGCGGTTATGGAGGAACTAATCCTTCCTCAATGACTGTTCTACTTGACCCAGGCACCTACTACATCATGTGTGACATCTGGTCGTATCCTGATTATTGTTACAACTTCGATCTGACAATCGACACAGCCATCTATGTTGACCCATGCACGCCGGATGTCTCGGTGACGTTGCCAGCCGCGTTGCCCTATAGTGATTTGGGCCAAACGAATTGCGGCTTGGGAGATGACTTCAATGCGACCTGTCTTGGCAGCTATGATAACGGCGAAGATATTCTCTATGAGCTCACGGTCACGACGCAATGCACCGTGGAAATCAATCTTGATCCGGGTTCCTCTACGTGGACAGGTATCCTGATCGATGATGTTTGTCCTCCGGGAGCCTCGTGCATGGCGTTTTCTACAAATTCCAGCGCGTCTCCGCACGGACTGGACTGTATGGTCCTTGCACCGGGTACGTACTATATTATGGTCGATACCTATCCATCTCCCGACTGTATTACATCATTTGATCTAACGATTACCTCGTGTGTCTATACCGACCCGTGTGTTCCTGATGTTTCCGGCATCACACTACCGGCGGGATTACCTTACAGTGATTTGAACAAGACGAACTGTGGTTTAGGTGATGATTTTAATGCGACATGTCTTGGAAGTTACGACAGTGGAGAAGACATTCTCTATGAAATCACCGTTACGCAAGATACGTGTGTCAATATTCTACTTGATCCAAAAACCACAACCGGTTCAGGTATACTTATTGACAGTACGTGTCCACCGAATCAATCGACCTGTATTGCTACATCCACCAATTATAGTGCCTCACCTCACGGGATGAATAATGTTGTTCTCCCAGCGGGTACATACTACATCATTGTAGATTCTTATGATTATTATACGACCTGCATCCCGGATTTCGATTTAACCATAACCACCGGATGTATTCCCTGCCCGTATGAGAATCGTGATGTCGAACCCAATGGCGACTGCACAACAGCACAGGGTGTATTGTGCGGAGATACCCTATGCGGAGAGATCGAACCTGTAGGCGATAACGACTGGTATGAGCTTGTCATACCCGATACAGCCGTTGCATGCACCATTGACGTCTTCGCCGATGACACTCCTTACATGTGGCCATACGGAACGGGTCTTGATCCGGAGGTCTGGCTGTATGCGAGTGATTGCGTAACGGAGCTTGGCAACGATGATGACGGCGGCATAGGAACCGACAGCCGGATTGTGATAGAATGCCTGGAACCGGGAACCTATTACATCATGGTCCAGCATTATTCGGACAGCAACACGGGTCCTTACGTGTTGGCGATTACCTGCGGCGCATGTCCGGACATATGTGTTATCGAATGTCCGTGCGCAGGTTCAAGAGGATGTTTCTTCGAGGGCGAGCCGGATTGTTATGATGGCTATGTGGACGACTATAACGGAGGATGTAACTCCACACCTTACGTTTTCCAATCCATTGCTTGTGATGATACCGTCTGCGGAAGCAGCGGAACCTATGTTACCAATGCAACGAATATGCGCGATACAGACTGGTACGAAGTCACGCTTACGGATGACTGGACTCGGCTCTATTGGTGCGCCGTCGCTGAATTCGATTTCTTGCTTTACATCTATCAGGCAGGTACATCACCAGATTCCTGTGACGATAAGGTGTCACTCGACTCCGAAAATGGCAATGATTGCGATACGGTTTGCGTCAACGCCACGGTTCCTGCAGGCACCTACTGGCTCTATATTTCTCCGCAAGACTTTGAAAATGTCCTTTGCGGCGATACTTCGGAATATGTGGCTTGGCTGACCTGTGAAGTGGTGCCGCCATGTCCGTATGCAGACCGCGACATCGAGCCCAACGATGATTGTACAACGGCGCAGCCCGCATCTTGCGGCGATACTCTCTGCGGCGAAATCGATATCGTGGGCGACCATGATTGGTATGAACTTGTGATAACTGATTCAGCGGTTACCTGCACCATCGATGTCTTCGCCGATGATACGCCAACTATGTGGCCGTTCGGATTTGGTCTTGATCCGAAGGTTTATCTGTATGAGAGTGATTGCGTAACCGAGATTGCCTACGATGATGACGGCGGTATAGGCGCTGACAGCCGCATTGTGGAATGGTGTCTGGATCCGGGAACCTACTATATCATGGTCAAGCATTGGTACGATAGCGACACCGGTCCTTATGTGTTGGCCGTAACGTGCACTCAATGTGTTTGCACGATAGACTACTCGATTCAGGTGGATTGCGGAGGTTACAGCTTTGCCGCGCCAAGTCTGGAAGGTGCAGGCGATGATTGCCCGAACACCGCTGGTGAGGATCATGTCTATGAGATCGAGATACTCGAGGATGCTCTTTATAACTTCTCGCTTTGCGGTACCGCAGCGGATTCCGCGTTCGACAGCGAACTATATCTGCAAAGCTCGTGCTGTCGCGGAACCGAACTGGCTTACGATGATGACGGCTGTGATGCCCCGGTTACATCGATGTCCAAGATTCGTTGTGTCTCACTCTCCCAGGGCGAAACGGTATATCTGTGCGTTGAAGAAGCTTATTCTTCAACCGTTGGACATGGATATCAGATCGACATCGATTGCTGCCCGCCGTGTCCGTACCCGAATCTCGACGTTGAACCCAACGATACCTGCACGACGGCGCAGGCTGTCGCATGTTGGGACACACTTTGCGGCTATATTGATGTCGCCGGTGACCACGATTGGTATGAGCTTGTCATAACCGATTCAGCTCAAATGTGCACCGTTGATGTCTTTGCTGATGATACACCGGGTATGTGGCCGTATGGACTGGGTCTGAATCCAGAGGTTTATCTGTATGCGGATGATTGTGTGAGTATGATGGCTACCAATGACAATAATTACGGCCCGCCCGGACCTTCCAGCTACGACAGCCGTATTGAGATCTGTCTGGATCCGGGAACCTACTACATCATGGTTCAAGAAGCCTACGATACCGGTACCGGCCCCTACATATTGGCGATTGGTTGTGGTGCGTGCCCGCCATGTCCTGTGGATTATTCGATTCAGGTGGACTGCCAGGGCTACACCTTTAATGCTCCAAGTCTGCAAGGTGCGGGCGACGATTGTGCCAACGGAACCGGCGAGGATCATATGTATGAAATTGAGATCCTCGAGAATGGTGAGTACACCTTCAGTCTTTGCGGCACCAATCCGGATTCTACATTCGACAGCAAACTGTATCTGCAAACCCAATGCTGTCGCGGAATCGAGCTTGGCTACGATGATGATGGTTGTCCTACTCCCGTTTCAGCATTGTCTGAGATTCTATGCGTCGATCTGTTAATGGGACAGATTGTATACTTGGATGTTGAGGAGTACAGTTCGGCCACCACCGGTCACGAGTACCAACTGGATATCAGTTGCTGTATCCCATGTTCGCTCTGGGTAAATTGCTGTTCGACGGAGGAAACCGAGCCGAATGATGTGTGTCCCACCGAAGTGGATCCACATACGATTGCGTGTTTCGATACGATTTGCGGCAAGGTTTGTCCGGACACCAGCCATGATGTTTATCCTATCGTAGTTCCGGCGATGAGCATTATGCTTCTGACTGTTTACGATGGTGAGTTGTGTGCTAATTATCCGACAA
>CAZADO010000007.1:0-4208 GCA_964483885.1 uncultured Alphaproteobacteria bacterium
AAATTCACGAAGCGTTCGGTCATTTATCTGGATAGCGGTATTGTCGTCGATTTTTTCAACGAAGAAGGATTGCACACGTCTCAATTGACAGCCGCGCGAGGACAGGTGGATGACGTTCGCAAAGATCTTCAGGCATTCGGGAATGTCATCGCTGTTACCGACAGCGGCGCAACACTCAGGACTCCGGAACTCCGCTGGGAAAATCAAGCACGCCGCATTGTCTCCGATGATCGTGTTACTTTAACGACCTTAACGGACACGCTCTACGGAATCGGCTTCGTTTCGGACGAACATCTAAAGAACTGGGAAATCCAGAAACCGACGGGACACAGCTTCCGAACGCTTGAGAAACCTCGTCACGAGGACATTCCGTTGCCCGCTGTTGAAATTGAACCTGTGCCTCGTGATACGACAACAGAGCCTCGCGCAGCAAAGAAACGATGAGAAGCCTGTTTTGGATAACCGCTCTTGTCTTGCTGACAGGAGTCCTTGACGCTGCCGTCGAAAAAACTCGTGCGCCGATTGTCCTCAGGCGTGCCGATGTGCTTCGGTCTCACACGGATGGAGACCGGCAATGGCAGGAGCTGCGTGGCGATGTTTGGATGACACAGGACAGTTTTTCGGTCACGTGTCAGGAAGCATTTCACTATCCGGATTCGGGACTGGTCATCTTTCGCAGGAATGTCGAGTGCACAGATCCCAACCGGATTCTCTTGGCGCATGAAGTCATCTATTATGAATGGACTGGCGCGCTCGACGCCTCCGGAGATGTTCGTATTTATCAAGATACGCTGTCCGTCACCTGTTATCGCGCTAAATATCTCGACGACCGCCGCGAAGCGTTTCTATATCAGAATGTGCGTCTGAGGGAAGATAACCGGCACCTTTTGCTGGTGGGGCAAGAAGGCTATCTTCGCGAAGCGGATAAATACGGCCGGGTGACTGTTAATCCCATCTTGACAGAACGAGATTCAGTTGGAACCGTTCGAATGGAAATCCGCGGAGACACCGTTGAATATTTCGGTGAAATCAAGAGCGCGCGTGTTCGCGGCCATGTCGAAATTCAGCGCGGAAAACTCACAGCGACCGGCACCCGTCTCGATTATGTCCGTGAAACCGAAGAGGCCGTTCTCATCGGCAATCCGAAAGCCCGGCATGAACAAGACGAGATTTTCGGAGACTCGATTACGCTCCGTTTTAGCGGCGAGAAACTCAAGCAGGTTTTCGTGGCGGGACATGCCGTGGCGACATCACCGGGAGATTCTCTCTATGAAGAACGGCGCCATCGCATGGAAGGCAAACAAATGACTCTCTGGATTGAAAACGAAAATCTGGAGAAAGTCTTCGTCGAAGGAACGGCGCGCGCAACCTACTATATTCAGGAAGATAACCGGCAGCGCGGAATGAATGAAACATCCGGAGACCGCCTGCGAGTCCTTATCGAAAATAATCAGGTCTCCCGAATTCAGGTTGTCGGGGGAACCGAGGGGCGCTATATCCCTCAGCGACTCGTGGACAAAGGCAAATGACACATTCTACGAATTCCTGTAACTCGTAAATACATTGAGGATAGTTTGACCCGAAAAAAGAAAACACCTCCACACGGCAAATCAGGCAAAGAAACCCCATCCGCCGTGTCTGAAGGCAGAGGAACACTGGGTTTGAAAATCTGGCAGGCGGATATCATAGCCTGCGTGCTGATTTTCTTGGCGGTCTTCCTGCTCTTCAACGAGCTCATCCTTCGCGATATGTCTTTCTCAAAGGGAGATGATACGGAAACTTCGACCGGTCTGAACAGCTTCGTCTATCATGAAATAGAAGCCGGTCACAAATATCCAGCTTGGTGTCCCTATTTATTCGGAGGTTTCCCATCCCTTGCCGCAGGAGCGTACTCGAACTATAACTATATGGGACTGCCCTATTCGCTGGCAAGAAAATGGCTGAGTCCTCACCATTGGGCGGATCTTATTTCCCGAAACATTCTCTTCCTCGGTGCGGGCAAAGGAAGAGAACTACTCACGAGCCGTTGGTTGATTTCGCTTTTTCTCTACATGGGTCTCCTGACGTATCTCCTGATGCGGCGACTGTCGTTTCGACCACTGATTGCACTTGTCCCCGCACTGATGATGGCGTGGAATCCCTATATGATTTCGCTGGCTACAGCAGCACACGGCGGTAAACTTATGACCTTCATTTACCTTCCGCTGATTTTGCTTCTGACGCACCAGTTGCTCGAAAAAAGGCGTCTTTTAGATGTCGCGCTTTTAGCGCTGGCGTTCGCTTGGCAGATCGCTTGGGCTGGGCATACGCAAATCATCTATTACAGCTTCATTATGACGGGGCTCTACTGGCTTGTTTGGGCTTTGTGGAACGTCAAAGTAAAACCGTTGGGCTGGATTGCCCCAGCGGCGATGATTGCTGTGGCGGTGCTGCTGGGTTTTGCGCATGGTGCCATCTGGTACCTGTCGCTCTACGAATACCTCCCCTATTCCATTCGGGGAACGGCGGCAGCGTTTTCAGCCGGAGGCACCGCCGGCTATTCGATTGAACAAGCGACGATGTGGAGCTTTCATCCCAAGGAGCTGTTGACGTTCGCTGTTCCATCATGGTTTGGTTTGAAATCTCCTTCATACTGGGGCCCGATGCCGTTTACATCGTCGAGTTTCTATTTCGGTATCGTACCGCTTCTCTTCGCCGTTCTCGCCTTTTTCGCACCTAAAAACCGAACCGTGATTTCGCTCGGAGTGATTTCAGCCGTGGCGTTTATTTTATCTCTCGGGCGGCATTTCGAAGGTCTCTATAAGCTCTTTTTCAATTACCTGCCGTACTTCAATAAATTCCGCGTTCCGTCGCTGATTATACTCTTAGTGCAGTTTTCCGGAATCATTCTGGCTGGATTCGGGATTCGCTATATTGCCGGTCTTGGAAAATCGGAACGCTGGCGAAAAATTTTCCTGATTGGAATCGTTGCTTCTATCGCTCTATTTCTTATCGTTCTGGTGGGTGGTAATGCTTTGCAGGGAGCTTTCGGTTCGTTCGAAAAACCGGGAGAATATAACCAGTATATGCAGCAGCTCCTGTCGCGAGGTGTCCCTCAGGCACAGGCTCAATCGAATGTGATGCAATACATCGGTAACCTTCGTCTCGAGCGATTTGCGCTTCTCAGAACAGACCTGCTGTGGGTGCTTGTATTCTTAGCTCTGGCGTTTACGGCGGCGTTTCTGAAACTAACCGGCAAGATAGCGCGCACACCGTTCATCATTGCTATTCTGGCGATAAGTGCGATTGACATCTGGCTGTTCTCACACAAATTCTTTGGTCCACAACCTCCGGAAAGCGCGGAACAAATGTTTCCCAAGGACAGCGTTGTCCAGTATCTCGAACAGGATTCGAGCCTCTACCGCGTCTTCCCCGCCGGAAGATTGCTTCAGGATAATAGCTGGAATTATTTTGCGATTCAGTCCCTCGGCGGCTATCACGGTGTGAAAATGCGCGCGTATCAGGATATGCAGGATAATCTTTTCTATAACGGACCGAATGCGCGCTTTCCTCTGCATCTGCCGTTGTTGTCGTCGCTCAACTGCAAATATATTTTAACGGATACCGAACTCGGAACGGTTCCGACGCTGAAACCGGTGATTTGGAACCAACAAGGACACCGCTACCTCTATGAAAATCTGCGCGTATTGCCTCGCGCCTATTTCGTTGATTCCGTCGCCGTCATCCCTGATAGGGACGATGCGCTGCGAGCCTTGCAGCGTCCGAATTTCCAGCCCGATTATTGGGCCGTCGTGGATCATGACCTTCCCGGCCCTATCAGCCCGACTCCGAATCGGAGCGCCACTGTCACATCCTACGAAACTCATGAGGTTACCATCAAGATCGAAACGGATCGCCCGAGTTTTATGGTGCTGTCCGACGCGCATTACGCTCCGGGTTGGAAAGCGATGGTGGACGGCAAAACAGCTGATATTTACCTTGTCAATACATTTGTCCGGGGACTTTACCTAAACGAAGGCAAGCATCATGTACGGTTCTTCTACCGGCAGAGAAGCCTTCAAGCGGGAATCGGTATCGCAACCGTCTCGCATTTCGTCATCTGGGCTTTAATTGGATGGGGATGGTGGATTTCGCGCAAATCGAAAAAGAAAGCATCGTCGTAATGCCCGAAGTAAAAATCGAGACATCGCTGCTGCGAGGCGAGGGGC
>CAZADO010000008.1:0-2673 GCA_964483885.1 uncultured Alphaproteobacteria bacterium
GCGGCGCGTCGATTGCGCTACGAAGCCGAACCCTCGATGATGGGAGTTAATATCGGCGTCGCGGCTCCGATGTCATTCTTCAGTTTCGGCGGCGCGAAAGGTTCGTTCTTGGGCGACCTAAAAGCGCACGGCTGGGAATCGATTGATTTCTTCACCGACCGCAAGGTGGTTATATCAAGGTGGTTTTGATTATTCTGCAACCTCTAAACAAGGAGGAACGTTGATGCAATTTAAAAGCGTAATGGTCATCAAGGCTGCTGTATGCTTGGTATTTGGCATCCTCTTGTTGGCAGTACCTAACGCATTGCTGAGTTTTCTTGGCGCCTCCATAGGAGCGGGGGGAGCTTTTACGGCGAGAGAGTATGGGGCTGCACTCTTCGGCAATCTCATGCTCACGTGGTTCGCCAGAAACGCGACAGAATCCGCTGTACGGCGTGCGATAATCCTCGCCCTCTTTATTTATGATGCCATTGGTTTCGTCGTGAGTCTAGCCGCAGTGTTGTCGGGCGTATTGAATCCCTTTGGCTGGTTCATCGTTGTAACATATCTTTTCTTCACTCTCGGATTTGGTTATCTCTTAATGGGGGAGAAAAGTACTTCGTTGTGACTTTCCAGAGTCGCAATGGCGCCATTGCCAGTCTGGAGACTAACAACGACGAGACAACTTTTCGAAAACAGCACGAGTAGCATGAAAAATTTGAGGTAGATATTATGGCAAGAAAAGTCATCGGCGGACTCATTCAGATGCAGAATCCTCTGAATGATGAATCGTTGCCGGTTCAGAAGATAAAAGATGCGGCATTTGATGCGCATATTCCGTTTATCGAGGAAGCGGGCAAGAAGGGCGTGCAGATTCTTTGTTTGCAGGAGATCTTTAACGGACCATACTTCTGCCCGAGTCAATCGGCGCGATGGTACGATGCTACCGAATCTGTGCCCGGCCCGACGACCGAACGACTCGCGGAATTCGCCAAGAAATATCAGACGGTGATTGTGGTGCCGATTTACGAGCGCGAAATGGCGGGTGTGTATTACAACACGGCGGCGGTGCTGGACGCGGACGGGTCATATTTGGGCAAATACCGCAAGAATCATATTCCGCACACGTCTGGTTTCTGGGAGAAATTTTTCTTTAAGCCCGGTAATTTGGGCTATCCGGTTTTCAACACGCGCTATGCGAAAGTCGGCGTGTATATTTGCTACGACCGGCATTTCCCTGAAGGAGCGCGTTTGCTGGGTTTGAACGGCGCGGAAATCGTTTTCAATCCATCAGCGACGGTCGCGGGATTGTCGCAGTATTTATGGAAATTGGAACAGCCTGCGCATGCGGTGGCGAACGGTTATTTCATGGGTTGCATCAATCGTGTCGGCACAGAACCGCCATGGAATATCGGCAAATTTTATGGCTCGAGTTATTTTGTCGATCCGCGCGGCCAAACATTAGCGCAGGGTTCGGAAGATAAAAGCGAATTAGTTGTCGCGGAGATGGATTTCGATGTGATCGAGGAAGTCCGTAAAGTCTGGCAATTCTTCCGCGATAGACGACCGGAAACGTATTGGGATATGACGGAGTTGTTGCCGTAAGAAAATCCATGTAGCGCCGGACGGCAGTCCGCTATTTTGCATATTCGCGAGAGGAGAATCATGGGCATTCTAATAAAAAACGGCGAAATCGTTACCGCGAAAGATCGGTATATCGCTGATGTTTATTGCAGTGATGGCAAGATTGCTCACATCGGAACGAATCTGCAGAAGGAAAACGCGAAAGACGAAATCATCGATGCGTCCGGGCAGTTTGTGTTTCCGGGATTAGTGGATCCGCATACGCATATGGAATTGCCGTTTATGGGAACGGTGTCCGCCGATGATTTCGAAAACGGAACAGCCGCAGGCATCGCGGGCGGCACAACGACGATTATTGATTTCGTCGTGCCCGGTCGAGGCGCGGATTTATTCGAAGCCATCAACGAATGGAAAGGTAAAGCTGCGAAAGCGGTTTCGGATTATGCGTTTCATATGGCGCTGACCGGCTGGTTCGACCATACGGCGGAAGATATGCGCCGCTGTGTGCAGGACGAAGGCATCACGTCGTTTAAAGTTTTCTTGGCGTACAAAGGCGCGATTGGAATCGATGACAGCGAATTGTGGTTGTCTTTGGAAACCGCAGGCAAACTTGGATGTGTATTGTCGGTGCATGCAGAAAACGGCGATGTGATTTTGCATCTGCAGAAGAAATTGATTGCGGAAGGCAAAGTCGAACCGAAGTATCATGCACTGTCGCGTCCGAGTGTTTTAGAAGGAGAAGCGACGTCGCGTTTTCTTGCGCTGGCAGGCATGACCGGCGCGGAGGTGTATGTGGTTCACATGACGTGCAAGGAAGCGGTCGAAGCTCTGGCCAAAGCGCGCAGGCGAGGTCAAAAAGCATGGGGGGAAACGTGCCCGCAGTATTTGCTTTTGGATGATTCTGTCTATGAAAAACCGAATTTCGAAGGTGCGGCGTATGTGATGTCGCCTCCGATTCGCCCGAAAAGACATAACGAAGCATTGTGGCGCGGCATCGAGACCGGCACCGTGCAGTCTATCGGTACGGATCATTGTCCGTTTATGCAAAAGGGTCAGAAAGAAATGGGGCGAGATGACTTTACGAAAATTCCGAATGGCGCGGCGGGAATC
>CAZADO010000009.1:0-8150 GCA_964483885.1 uncultured Alphaproteobacteria bacterium
GATGCAGGATCGTCTGGGCCCGATGGAAACCGGCGGTTTTCAGGGATGGCTTCAGACCATCGCGGATGCGATAAAGCTCCTGTTAAAAGAGGATATTATTCCGAAAGACGCCGACAACATCCTCTTCCGACAAGCACCCTACCTCGTTTTTATCGGAACTCTGGGAGCATTCGCGGTTATTCCATTCGGAGTGCAGCTTGTCGGCGCAGACTTGAATATCGGACTCTACTACATCATCGCGATTTCTTCCATTGTCGCGATTGGTATTTTAATGGCAGGGTGGGCGTCGAATAACAAATGGTCGCTTTACGGAGCGATGCGGTCGGCGGCTCAGATTATCAGCTATGAAGTCCCTATCGGGCTTTCATTGTTGGTTCCCGCGGTGATTGCCGGTTCGCTCTCGATGCAGTCACTGGTCGCAGCGCAGGGAGGAGGATTTTGGAACTGGAATTTCCTCCAAGCCCCCCCGTTTGGTTTCATCGCGTTTGTTATCTATTTCTGGGCGAGTGTCGCGGAAGTTAACCGAACGCCTTTCGATATTCCGGAAGGGGAATCGGAGCTTGTAGCGGGTTACGCGACGGAATATTCCGGGATGCGCTATGCGATGTTTTTCCTGTCAGAATACGCCAATCTGTTTGTCGTGTCGGCGATTGCGGCGACGCTTTTCCTTGGAGGTTGGAGCCCGGCATTGCCGTTTTTGAGTTTTATTCCCGGCCCAATATGGTTTCTCGGCAAGAGTGCTGTGCTCGTATTTATTCAGATGTGGCTGCGGTGGACGTTGCCCCGTCTGCGTGTTGACCAGCTCATGGGACTCTGCTGGAAAGTCTTTTTGCCGTTTTCCTTTTTAAATCTTATCGTCGTTTCCTTCTGGATGCTTTGGGTCAAGTAGGTTTCGACGTACGAATGAGTATCTCATGCGAACAGCGCTGAAAGAAAATTATTTTACACAAATCTGGAAGGGCGTTTCATCGACGCTCATCGGAATGAGTGTGACGTTCCGGCACCTGTTCAAACCGGCGGTAACACTCCAGTATCCTCATGAGCGATGGCCGATGCCTGAACGAGCCCGATTGCGCATTCAAATGGATTTCGATGAATGCACCGGGTGCGGAGCATGTGCCAGAGCGTGTCCGGTGGAAGTGATTACCATCGAAACACTCAAAGCGCAGGCGGATGTTGATTTGGGAGAAACCTCCGACGGCACGAAAAAACGCCTGCACGTTTTAAAATTTGATGTGGATAACGCCAAGTGCATTTACTGCGGCCTTTGTATTCCACCCTGTCCGACGGGCGCGATTCATTTTGTTCCGGATTATGAAGCGATGAAGCTGACGCGCAAAGATCTCATTTATCACTTCTCGATTTTATCGGCGGATGAGGTGGAGGCCCTGCAAGAGGCTGACCGCGAGGCGAAAGCTAAAGCTGCGGCTGCCAAAGCGCAGGCTGCTGCGGTAAAACCGAAACCTCCGGAATCCGAACCGAAGAAACCAAACCAAACTGATTCGTCCTCATGAATGTCGTATCATCCCTTTTCACCCAAATACTCTTCGTTGCCTTTGCCCTGATGACAGTCGTGTCGGCGGCAATTGTTGTGTTTTCGTCGCGCATTCTTTTCAGCGCTTTCGGATTGCTCTTCACCTTCTGTGGAGTCGCAGCGCTCTATGTGTTCCTCTACGCGGATTTTCTGGCGGTGACGCAATTGCTGATTTATGTCGGGGGAATCCTGATTCTGATTATCTTTGGACTCTTGCTTACGCAGCGAGTCATGGATTCGAAATATTTCGAACAATCGCATCAACGTTTCGCGACAGCGTTGTTGGCGATTGTGCTGGCGGGTGTGCTTTTTGGTGTGGTGCTTGCCACTCCGTGGACACAAGCGCCGCGTCCGGATACTCCAACGACAGAAATTATCGGTGTATCGCTGCTGACGCAATATCTTATCCCGTTTGAGATGGCCTCGATGCTGCTGCTGGTCGCGTTAATCGGGGCGGTTTGGCTCGCGCGCATTAAGAGAGGTCAGCATGAATGATCTATCGATGTATCTGGCGATTGGGATTATTCTTTTTGTGTTCGGCCTTATTGCGGTCATGACCAGCAAGAATCTCGTGAAGATTCTGATGGGTGTGGAACTCATTCTGAACGCGGCGGGCTTGAATTTTGTCGCGTTCACCCGATTTACCACGACGAATCTTGACGGACAAATCGCCGCTCTTTTTATTATTGTTGTCGCCGCTTCCGAAGCCGCGGTGGCGTTAGCGATTATTCTGAACTTCTATCGCCAGCGGAGAGCGATAGACGTGGATCTCGCGGATAGTCTGCGAGGGTAAAAGTGTGCTTGAAATCGTTGGCGGGATAATTTTTTGGGTTGGATTCGCGGGGATCGCCCATACGTATGTTTTCTATCCGCTGAGTCTCCTGCTTTTTGCAGGCCGCATACCCAAACCTCCCGAAGAACCGTCCGAGTGGCCGAAGATTTCGATTCTGGTGCCCGCTTACAATGAAGAGCTGACGATTGCCGCCAAGATTGAAAACTGCCTCTCGCTTGATTATCCGGCGGATAAACTGGAAGTCATGGTCGGGTCGGATTGTTCGGATGATCGTACGGTAGAAATTGTAAGAACCAATCCTGATTCTCGCGTTCGTTTAATTGACATGGAACAGCGAGTGGGGAAAACGGGGGTTTTAAATAGGCTGGTGGCGGAAGCTCGTGGTGACATCCTTTTTTTTACGGATGCAAATACGTTCATTGACAAAGCTGCGGCGCGCAAATTGGTTCGACATTTTGAGGCTCCAAACATTGGGGCTGTGTGCAGTCGCATGGATATGATTCCACCCTCGGGCGTCGCCGAGGTGCAAGGGGAAGATATTTATCGAAGATATGAAATTTTCCTTAAGCAACTTGAAAGTAATTTCGGGGGAACCACGGGAGCATTTGGCGGTCTCTATGCGCTTCGCCGGGAATTATTCCGACCTTATTCGCATGACGGCAGTTTAGATGATGTCGTGACCCTGCTGCACACGGTGGAACAGGGAAAACGCGTGCTCTTTGAACCCAACGCTCTTTCCTACGAGGAAACCGGAGGGTCCCTTGGAGAAGAATTTCACCGTCGTATTCGGCTGGGGATGGGAAATTTTCAAACCCTTGTGACGATGAGTCGTATGCTTCGCCCTCGTTTTGGGGCGACGGCTTATGCCTTTTTCTCACACAAGGTTCTGCGGTGGCTTTCTCCCTTCTTTCTCATAGCAATTCTTTTGGGAAGTCTGTTGCTTTCCGGAATTCCTTTTTATCGAATGGTTTTCTGGATGCAAATCCTGGCGTATGGAGCCGCGCTGTTGGCAGGATTCCTCAACCGGTTACATCTGCGGTTACCGGGTTTTATTCTGGCGTATCACTTCACCATCATGAATGTGGCGCTTCTTCTGGGGATCTTCGCTTGGTTTCGAGGGAGACGTCAGGTGATTTGGGAACGCACGGAACGGAATCCTTCTGCGAAAGGGATATAGAGCTGTCAGAGCTCAGGCCATACAGGAGGATACCTGTTCTTAGAGGGATTCGGATTTCGGGAAGACTTAGGCGGGCTGAGAGGTTGTACAGAAGAGTTTTCCGATGACCTGCAAATCGATAAGTTGCCCACCGGACTCTTCGATTAATCGACGGACATCCGTATCACTGTAGAAATAAACGTCGCATCCGCGGAGCGATAAACGGACTTTTCGTACGGGTGCTCGCCAGGTGTTGGATCGGGGGAAAGAAAGAATCACTTTTTCACGGGCATGTTGATGCATGCGCCGGAGCAAATCATGGGGATGAGAGAAATAGTCTAAGAGGCCAATCCCGATTACGATATCATACTGTTCGGTTTCAGGAATATCTTCTATCGTTTGGACTCGGAATTCACAGATTTGATCCATTCCCGCTTCAGCGACAAGATGTTCGGCTCTTTGAATCATGTTAGATGCGAAATCAATCCCGATGACTTTCTGTGCCCCTTCTCGCGCGAGGGCTAAGCCGTAATGTCCTGTACCGCAGCCGACATCCAGGAAAGTTTTGCCTTGGACAGGCGCGGACTGGAGCAAGGTATAGTCGAGTCGCCCAGACATGTCTGCTCGGAACGTACGATCGAGCCAGCGGGCAAATTTGGATTTCTCCTTTGTATAGATGGAATCGAAATCTTCAGCGGTACGATCCCAGTAATGGCGCTGCTTCTCAGCATTCTGACCGGTTACGTGCATGATTTTGGACATCCTTTCTTAACTGACAGGATAAATTACACAAAAAGAAATCCAAAAGCAATTGTGAGTAAAGTTCTTTCTGTGGTACTGACAGAAGATTCGGCAAGGTATCCGTCTGCGTTTTGAATGAGGAATCCCCGATTTGGTTTTTAGACTCCGGCTTGGTTCCAGGAGGAAAGAACTTTTGTGAGTAATGCTAAGGTCTTTATCAGTTTCGATGTGGAAGCCTGGTTTCAGGTCGAGAATCTGCGTCCCGCTTTTGCGCCTGAGATTTGGGATAAACTCGAGACTCGTTTAGAAAAGCCGATTGACCAAATCCTGGGTTTCCTTGAAAAATCACAAGCAACCGCAACCTTTTTCATTTTAGGGTGGATTGCCGAACGACAGCCGAGTTTAGTCAAACTCATTGCAGACGCGGGCCATGAGATTGCCTGTCACGGTTACGGGCACCAGTTGCCCAGCCATCTTGGGCCGAAGAATTTCCGAGATGATTTGCGCCACTCACGGGACATTTTAAGGGGAATTATCGGCAAAGATGTGATCGGATTTCGGGCGCCCAGTTTTAATTATCCTGTGTGGGTGCCGGAAATTCTCGCTGAGGAAGGATTTGTTTACAGCTCAAGTCTTTTTCCCACAGTGCTTCATGATCGCTATACTCCAGTCCCGGCGAATGTGAAAGACAAATGGGTTTTTCAGTGGGACTGCGGCCTATATGAAATACTGGTATCGTCGCTGGTGGTGGCCGGGCGGCATTTGCCATGGGGAGGCGGAGGTTATTTTCGTATCCTTCCGAGCAGTCTTTTTCGAGCGGGAGTGAGGCGGATTCTGAAGAAAGGCCGTCCATTCGTTTTTTATCTTCACCCTTGGGAGCTCGACCCGGAGCAACCCCGCGTTCGAACGATTTCTCAAATGGCACGGTTACGACATTATACAGGTCTTTCTCGCACAGCAATCCACTTGGAAAAACTTCTTGCGACTTTCGGAGGATCTCCTCTGACATCTTTGATCACTTGAAAAATGTTGATGATTAATCGTTGACTTAATAAACGCTTATGCCAACTGAAATTCTTCTTGCGATAATTGTTCTGCTTCTCCCGCTGGCGGCTTTCGCCGTTCAGATTTTCATCGGGAAACGCCTGCCTCGTGGAGGAGACTGGGTGAGCCTTTCGGCGATTTTCGCCGGACTCGCCATCTCGACCTACCTCTTCGTCACCCGCATGTTGGCCAGCGGCGACCCGAATCTGGCTTACCATTGGAGTGTGCGCTGGATTCAGCTCGGACCGTTCCGTATTGACGCGGGCATCAATCTGGACAATATGGCACTGGTGATGCTCATGGTGGTGACGATTGTTTCGGCGTTCGTGCACCTCTACAGTGTGGGCTACATGAAGGGAGATCCGCGCTACAGCCGTTTCTTCGCTTTCCTATCGCTCTTCAGCTTCTCGATGTTGGAACTCGTAATGGCTGATAGTCTCATCCTTATTTATGTCGGATGGGAGTTGGTCGGGCTTTGTTCTTACCTTTTGATTGGATTCTGGTACGAGAAAGACTCCGCGGCTGATGCGGGCAAAAAAGCGTTCATCACGAACCGGATTGGCGACTTCGGTTTCTTTATCGGAATTATGATTGTCCTGACCTTCACCGGAACAACCACGCTTTCGGGAATTTTTGCAGGCGTTGCTGCAGGGAAGTTGTCTGGCACGATGCTCACTGTCGCCTGTCTTTGCCTTTTCGCCGGAGCTATCGGAAAATCGGCGCAATTCCCTCTCCATGTCTGGCTGCCGGATGCAATGGAAGGTCCGACACCCGTCAGCGCGCTGATTCACGCGGCGACAATGGTGGCCGCCGGTGTTTACATGACAGCGCGGATTTTCCCGATGCTGACGCCGGACGCGGCGGTGATTATCGCTTTGTTCGGAGGATTCACCGCGTTTCTTGCTGCGACCATTGCTGTGGCTCAAAATGACATCAAGCGGGTGTTAGCTTACTCCACGATTTCGCAGCTTGGCTATATGATTTTGGGAATCGGTGTGGGAGCTTATACAGCGGGCTTCTTCCATCTGACCACGCACGCGATGTTCAAAGCCTGCCTCTTCCTCTGTTCCGGTTCGGTGATTCATGCGATGCACCACGGACTACATCATGCCCATGACCATCAAACCGATGCGCAGGATATGCGGAACATGGGCGGATTGAAAAACAGACTGCCTATTACATTTTGGACGATGCTCATCGCGACGCTGGCGCTTTCCGGGATTCCTTTGACATCGGGTTTCTTATCGAAGGATGCGATTCTGGGTGGCGTGCTGCACTACGCTATTGAACATCCGGCGTGGTTTATCCTTCCGGTGTTTGGATTTGGTGCGGCGATTTTGACGGCGTTCTATATGTTTCGTTTGATATTTCTGACGTTCTACGGGAAATTCCGTGGACCGAAGGAAGCGGAAGCGCATGTGCCGGAATCGCCGAAGACGATGACCATACCGCTGATTGTTCTGGCGACGCTTTCCATCTTCATTTTCTATTCCCCGAATCCTGTTTCACCGGAGTCAGGCTGGTTTGCGAAATTGCTGCCGGCGCCTGCAAAAGTTACGCATGCTGTGTCTCCGGGAGCGGTCGTGCATGACGAGATCGCGGGGAAACATCTCGGCGTTCGGATAGAGCCAGATGTGATGCATTCGGAAATGGCTGAAGCGGGCGAACATGGCGAGAGTGCTGAAGTTGCACATCAGGAAATCGCAGGCGAGCAAAGTCACGGCCATGAAGCCGCAGCGGCGCATCATGGGAGCGACCATACGGCGCACTATATTGCAATGGTGATTTCTATTCTCGTTGCCCTGACCGGAATTTTCATAGCATATCAGACATACTACAAATGGAAAATCTCGGCGGCGGCATGGCAGAAACGGCTCGGCATTCTCAATCGCGGCATGTTCAACAAATGGTGGTTCGACGAACTTTATCACGCCACCGTGATTGCATTGATGCTCCTCATCGCCCGTATTTTCGCATGGATTGATAAATATATTATCGACGGATTCCTCGATGGTACCGCGAAGGTCACGGCGATTTATGCGTCGATTCAGGGCTGGTTCGATGATCATGTGATTGACGGTTTGGTGAATTTTTCGGCGTGGATTACTGATAAATTCGGTGCGATTGCTCGCCGTTTTCAGACCGGACGCTACCAGAATTATGTGTGGATAACTACGGCGGTGGTTGTCCTCGTTCTCATCTTTCAAATTTTTTAATTCGTTAAAATAGTTGCGACGAAAATGAGTCCTCTAACTTACATGACTTTTCTGCCGGTGGTTGGCATTGTGGTTCTTCTCTTCGTTCCGCGCGACCGGCATAACGCAATCCGATGGATATCGGCTTTCTTCACGGGAATAGTGCTGGTTATCGGCGCTGTTACCTGGGCGAATTTCGATCCATCGAAGACAGGAATCAATCTGGAGGGCGGGTTTCAATTCATTGATCATGTGTCATGGATTCCCGCGTTCAACATCGAGTATTTCGTCGGAGTGGACGGACTCTCGATGCCGATGGTGGGGCTGACAGCGCTGCTCGGATTCCTGTGCATTTTCGCATCGTGGGGCATCACGAAAGCGGTTAAGGGTTACTTTATCATGTTTCTCCTGTTGGAAGCAGGCATGATGGGAACCTTTATCGCTCTCGATTTCTTCCTCTTCTACGTCTTCTGGGAGATTATGCTTCTGCCGATGTATTTTCTCATCGGTGTCTGGGGCGGCCCGCGGCGAGAATATGCGGCAATCAAATTCTTCCTCTACACCTTATTCGGGTCGCTGCTGATGCTGCTGGTGATGCTCGCCGTGCTGCTGATCCCGCTGGCACAGGAGCTGGCCGAGCCTGCCCCGCTCTACAACCGCATCGCGGAGGCGGGCGGCCTGGAGGAG
>CAZADO010000010.1:0-3373 GCA_964483885.1 uncultured Alphaproteobacteria bacterium
ATTGCTTAATGCTTTTAACGGAGAGGTATAAACAGCGTAAATCATCTTTTCCAGCTGGTTTTTTTCTGCGAGCATGACAAGATAATTAATAATTGAGAGAAATGCTGTCAGGGTCTTGCTGCTTCCTGTTGGGGCAGAAATCAATATATTTTTTCTTTCCCACACACTTAATACTCCAAACCTTTGTGTAATTGAAAAATCCTTAAATCTTGAAAAGAACCATTCGATAACTAACGGATGCAAAACTGCCTTAACATCCTTTCCATTCCTTTCTTCTGCCTGTAAAATTCGTGTCATATGTAGGAGTGATACTAAAAGTTTATAAATCTATATGAAATTTAATTCATATGAATAAAAAGACATGTGACCTTTGTTCGTTTAGTCCTTATATGAATCATAATAATTACAATGTATTTTTTATGAATCTTGCGAATCCGCTGAAAATCGGGATAATTCTTTCGCTGAGGGAAAAAGACAAATGTGTTAATGAAATTATTAAAGATTTAAACGTCGAACAAAGTAAAGTGTCACACGCTCTGCGAACATTAAAAAATTGCAATATAGTTAATTTTAAACAAAAAGGAAAAGAGAGGAAATATTTTCTGAACAAAGATACAATTCTTCCAATGCTTAATTTAATTGACAGGCATGCTCTGGTTCATTGCAGGGGGAAATGTTGCGTGAGGAATGGGAAATGAAAAAAAGAATTTATCTTGATAACGCGGCAACAACGCGAGTTGATGATGAAGTTTTGAAAGCAATGATTCCTTATTTTAATGAGAAGTATGGAAATGCGTCTTCAACTCATTTTATGGGTCAGGAAGCAAAGGAGGCTTTGGAAAAAAGCCGGAGAATTATTGCTAAGGCGATTGGAGCGAAAACTCATGAAATTATTTTTACATCGGGCGGGACAGAAAGTAATAACCTTGCTATCAAAGGACTTTTTTACGCAAATTATCCTGAGAAAAACCACATAGTTACGACGAAGATAGAACATGATTGCGTGTTAAACACATGCAAGTGGCTGGAAACGCGAGGGGCAAAGGTTACTTATCTTGATGTTGACGCAGACGGTTTTATTGATTTGGATGAACTCTCAAAGGCAATAACTGAAAAAACTTTTGTTGTTTCTGTAATTCATGGAAATAACGAGATTGGTGTAATCCAAAATTTGGAAGCAATCGGAAAAATCTGCAAAGAGAAAAATGTTTTTTTTCATACTGACGCGTGCCAGAGTTTTACGAAAGTTCCAATAAATGTGAAGAAGCAGGATCTAAATTTAGTGACTTTAAACGGGCATAAAATTCATGGGCCCAAAGGAGTTGGTGCTTTATATATTCGGGATGGAATTAAAATTGTTCCCTTGTTTCATGGTGGCGGACATGAAAGAAATTTAAGAAGCGGGACAGAGAATGTGCCTGGAATTGTTGGTTTTGTAAAAGCAGTTGATGTGGCAAAGAAAAAAGATATTGAAAAAATGTTTGGATTAAGAGATAAATTAATAGACGGGATTTTAAAAATTCAAAATACAAGGCTTAATGGGAGCAGGGAACAGAGACTTTGCAATAATGTGAATATTTCATTTAATAATATTGAAGGAGAAGCGATTGGAGGTTATTTGGAGAATTTTGGAATTTGTACTTCTACTGGCTCGGCGTGTGCATCACATTCGCTTGAAACAAGTCATGTCCTTAAAGCAATTGGACTGACACCTGTCCAGGCAAATAGTTCATTAAGAATTAGTTTAAGCAAATACACAACAGAAGAGGAAATTGATTTTGTTTTGGAAAAACTTTCACAAATTGTCGAGAAATTGAGGAGGATAAGTCCACTTAATTAAATAAACAGGAGAAAAAATGGAAGAAGAAAAATGTAACTGCTGCGGTTGTAATCCATGCACATGCGAACCAACTTGCGAATGTGAGGAATGCAATTGTATAAATGGATAAGAAAATGAAAAAAAGTAAATTTGAAGAACACTCTTGTACTTTTAAGAATGAGTCAGAATGTGAAGAAGAATTAGATGATGAAGGAATTGACCTCGATGAAGCAGAAGAGGAATTCTTCGAGGAGAATTAAATGAAACTGATAATAACCCGTCATGGTGAAACGATTGGAAATGTTAAAAAAATAGCTGAAGGCCATTTGCCAGGAAAACTTTCAAAGAATGGTATTTCCCAAACAAAAAAAGTTGCTTTAAGACTTAAAGACGAAAAAATTGATTATATTTATTCAAGTGATTTAAAACGTGCGGCAGATACAGCAAAAGCTATAGCAGTTTATCATAAGAAAGTTCCTATAAAGTTTGTTGAAGAATTGAGAGAAGTAAATCTTGGAGGGATTACCGGAAAAAGGCATGAGGAAATTGACTGGAAAAAAAGTAAAAAGGAAATAGAGACTTTTGCCAGCAGGAAAAAAAGAGCAACTAAAATATTAAAAGAAGCCTATAAAAATCATCCAAAGGAAACAGTTTTGTTTGTTGGGCATTCTTTTATCAATAAAGCATTAATATCTGTTATTTTGAATTTGTCTAAAAAAGAATCTGAATTATGCAAACAATCAAACACTGGTATAACTATCTTTGATATAAAAGAAAATAAAAATCATAAATTAGTTTTAATGAATTGCATTAAACATCTAGAATGAAAATAACACCAAAAACCAAATTAAATGAATTGCTCCTGAAAAAGCCAGAGGCAGCTGAGATTTTATTTAAAGCAGGGCTTTCATGCATCGGTTGCCCAATGGCAATGCAGGAAACTCTTGAACAAGGTTGTCTTGCACATGGAATGAGTAAAAAGGATATTGATGAATTAATAAAGAGGTTGAATAAAAAATGACACTAAAATATTCAAAAAAAGTTATGCAGAATTTTCTTCATCCGAAAAATATGGGGGAAATAAAAAATCCTGACGGAGTTGGGAAGATAGGAAATCCTGTATGCGGAGATGTAATGTGGCTTTATATTAAGGTTGGAAAAAATAAAAAAGGAGAAGAAATAATTAAAGATGTAAAATTCAAGACGTTTGGATGTGCGGCTGCTATTGCAACATCTTCTATGATAACTCAACTTGCAAAAGGCAAGACATTGAAAGAGGCAGAAAAAATTACGCGAAATGATGTTGCTGAATCGCTAAAAGGACTGCCACCGATAAAAATGCACTGTTCAAATCTTGCGAGTGATGCTCTCAAAAAAGCAATTGAAGATTATAGAAAGAAAAAGGAAGTGAAAAATGAAATTTGAATTACCTGAATTAGGTTATGCTTATGATTCTCTTGAGCCATATATTGATGAGAAAACAATGAGAATCCATCATGATAAACATGTCAAAGGTTATACAGATAAATTAAATGCTGCTCTTAAAAAACATCC
>CAZADO010000011.1:0-5773 GCA_964483885.1 uncultured Alphaproteobacteria bacterium
AAGCTCGCGATAGGATGTGCCGGCCAAAGGAGAATCGCATCATTCCCACTTATCACAATCACCAAACCAATCATAGGTGGAAAACCGTAAGCCGTTTCGTCCGCGCCGATATCGGAGCAGGTGCCTGCAGGATTCGGCCGGGGATCTCCTTCGAAATCATAAGGCGGATAAATCGTGGCATGTCCCGCTCCGATACAGCGACTGGAAAACGTCAGGTGCATGTCGGTGGTAGGAGGACTTACAAACGCCGGATCAAACGAGATGTTGTAATAGGTATCGCACGGATCTCCGTTGGAATTCGTCGAAGAAATGATGCCGATATTCGGTGGGCCTTGCGATGGATCACCACCGGAAAAAACGATATCACCACCGCTGTTTCCGTAGATGTCGCAATAATGAACCATGCTTTCACTACTGTTCAGAAAGTAGATTCCTTCGCCATTGGAAAAAGAGATGATGGTGCTGCTGAATGTCGGGGACGCATACAAACAGTACACGCCAGCGCCATTGCCGGTTGCGAAGTTGCCGCTGATGGTGCAGAACTCGAAAACAGGCACACCCGGATTCGCCGGCGAGAGAGAATTCAAACTCAACACGCCGCCGCCGTCACTTGAGCGGTTGTCGTAGATGAGACAGTTCGTAAACGTGCCGCCGCAGGAATCGCAGGCGACTCCTCCGCCACCAAGTGCCCCCCAATTTGAATGAATGAGGCAACTCTCAAACGTGGGCGAAACCGTTGAACCGTAAACATAAACGCCGCCGCCATAGTTATCTGCCTTGTTGTTGCGGATGATACATCTATCGAAACTCGGCGATGACCACTCGCAATAGACGCCGCCGCCATTATTGTGCGGATAGGTCCCTTGGGCTTGGCCGTATTCGATTTCACACCACTTCAATTGACTGCCGGAACTGGTGGAATTGATAAAACGAAGACCTCTCCAGTAAGTTTGTTGAGGATCCGTTGCTGTGAAAATGATGCGGTTAGCGTCACTCGCAACCGCAACAAGTGTCCCTTCGATGTGAAACCGATAAGGGCCGTCAAATGAAAAAACCGTTCCGGGCGCGAGTTGTACCAAATCACCCGAGAGAACAAGGATGTCTCCCACAATATGGTATGTGCCCGGACCGTATACTCCGCTCAGCGGGCCGGAAAGCTGTCCAAAACTTACCTGCACTAAACAAAGCAGGAAAAGAACCGCTAAAATTCTCCGCATGATTGCGCCTCCACATTCTCCCCCGTTTAATATCTAAAATCACTCTACCGCCGTTACGTAGTAAAAATAAGGCGAAGGTCTTGCAGCTGTGTTATAGTCTATCCATGTGGTCGTTGTCTCTGTATCGAGCAATGTTCCCGCGCCAAAAGGATTGGTGCTGCCGTAGATGTTGAAATTCGAGGCGGAGGATGTCCAGTATAAAACCGCATTACCGCTTTCAACTGAAATCACTAAATCGTCTATTGAAGTCGAAGGAAGTGTGAGTCCGGTGACGATAATCGAATAGTATTGGTCGGATGACAAAGTCCCTTTGTGACTCACCTGAACGGTATAAGCTCCGGCGGATGGCGATTCAAGATAAATCTGCTCCACGTTATCACGTGTGTTATCTCCGGTTGTTGCTGCATTACCTGGACTCGACGGATTCAAAATCCAAGGGTAATATGTCGTCGTTTCATTCCATTCCAGACGAACATCCAAATCATTAACCAACATCGGCGTTGTCGGATTCAGTGACGGCGTCGGTGGCGTTCCCGGCACATCGGTCCAGACGACAGTTACTCGAATCGGTTCTGTGCCGCTGCTTGCGTAAGAGTATGTTTCGGTTTCGCTGTTCGACAATACATCTTCCATGATGACGTAATCGTCCACCTCGTCCTCGGCAATTACATCAGCGGCTTCGGCTGTGTTCATCAATCCCCAGCCATATTCGTAGTCCGGTCCATCGTTCGAGCCTGCTTCATCGGCGGCATGAATAATCACCGCTTTTATCGTGGCCGCGCGCGGAGTGGCGCTGCTGTGCGTATTCTGATAGTGCTGCACCAGCAAACCGACTGAACCGGAAACATTTGGTGTGGACATCGACGTTCCGCTAAGTGATACATACTGGTCATCTCCCGTATTATACGTCGAATAGAGTGAAATCCCGTTCGCGACAATATCCGGCTTGATGCGCCCGTCGTCGGTCGGTCCCCAAGCGCTGAACGAACTCATGTCAACATCCGAAGGCTGCGTATAACCTCCGGGAATGTCATCGACCGCACCGACCGTCAGGATGTTTTTTGCAACGCCGACATGCGAATTGCAGTCATAGCCGTCAGCGCCTCCATCCCAATCACGAATAGCGGTGCTCCAGTCCCAATCTTCAGTGTCGGGATCCCAATACCAATGTCCGGCACTTCCGGGCCCGTGATCATTGCGATCATTTCCCGCGGATTTGCAAATCGTGAGATAGGGAGCATCGTAAGCGATGTCGTCCCATAGTGCCGTGATGTCACTGTAGAATCCGAAGTTCCAGTCTTCCGTTTCACTGATGGTGACATCTCCCCACCAATACCAGTCTTCTCCTTGTGTGTAATTTCCGTACCACCAGCCCGTAGCATAACCATAGGAATGACTCGACACCAGCAATCCCGCTGCCGCTGCTGCTGCAATTTCCGAATCATCATAATCCCAGTCATAAGCATCCAGCGACGCCTGATAGGACATGCCTTTGGCATTCGAAACGACTCCCGCTGCTATCATCGTTCCCGCGACATGTGTGGAATGATAATGCGTCCCCGACGGACTATCCATCTGAACCACGCGGCCACCGAACTCTTGATGCGTCAGCAATACTCCTCCTGCGTCCCAAACGCCGAGGAAATCCGTTCCCGAACCAGTGAGCGAATAACCGGCGCTTCCTCCCGGCCATACATCATCCGTGCTGATAGTTCTCGCGGCGTTCAAATTGTTGATGGTGTAATAAACCGGGCGACCTGAAGCGCTAATATACATCAGTTCGATATCTGGATTTTCATTTAGCGCCGCCTGCGCTGGAGCCGTGCTCTCTAAAAGTGAGTAATATTCAGCGTTCCGACCTTCATCCCATTTCTGGCGGGATTGTTCGCCTATATTTTTCAGTGCTGGTACATTCGTTGTCATCTGACAATCACCTGCGCTGCTTATAAAAAGGACATCTACGCAAACCATGATAATCATCCAAAATCCACTCTTACAAGTCATTCTGACCTCCTGATAAATCGATGATGAAGAAAACCGGGCAATTTCCTGCTCTAAGTTATTGTAATTTAGAACACATCTGTCAATAGATTTAATATACCTTGCTAATTGTGCAAAGTCAACAATAATCTGTTCTTCTGTGAAATTTTTTGCAAACTCGTGGGACAGTTATATTGAAGATACCACCTCTCGAAAGAATAAAAAAACGGCCTCGAATAAATTCGAGACCGCGATTCATTCCGTTACATCATTTAACTTCAAAAACTCACATCTTATGTCTTGCCTTCAATGAAAACAGCAGAGGCACACGCGGCACACCTTTGGGTAGATGCCAGAAACCGTCCACTTGTTTTTCCATGCTCGGAAACTGCTTGTATATAGAAAATGGATATTCCTTGAAATCCCGCATTTCCAAGCCTGCGTTGCTGAGCACCGAGAAAACATCCTCAAGCGTCCATGCCCAGTAGTGTTCAGCTTGTGTCGGCACGAATGACGAATCCGCGTAATCAGAGCTCGGAGGAATTTCCACTCCCGCTGGAGAATGAAAGTAATCGTACGCGACTTCAAAAGGCTCCGCATCTTCCCGGAACATCAGGCAGAATGGATGCAATTCAGCTATAAAGAAAAAACCGTCGGATTTCAAAAACCGTGCGACGATTCGTGCCCATGCATTTAAGTCGCTGAGCCATGTAATCACACCGTAGGATGTAAATACGATACTGAATTTCTCATCGAGATACTTATTTAGTTCCAGCACATCGCAGCAAATAAAACGCGATTTATCCGATAAACCTGCCGCATTCGCGAGTTCCTGCGCTTTTTCTATAGACGCTTCCGAAAAATCCACTCCCGTAACCTGTGCTCCGTTTCGCGCAAAGCTTAAGCTGTCCAGACCGAAATGACACTGCAAATGCAGCAGTGATTTCCCGCGCACATCCCCGACTTCTGCCAGCACAATGCTGTCGAGCGAATTCTTGCCGTCAAGAAATCCCGGCACGTCATAGAACTCACTCTTCACATGAATGGGCGTGATTTCGTTCCACAGGCGGCGGTTCTTTTCGTGTTTATCGTTCATAAAACAAACGGGAGGATATGTATCCTCCCCTACGGAAAAATTTTATCTGGGTAATATCAGGTTTTTGTAGATATGTCCAAGACCGCTTCGAGATGTTTGAAAAGCAATTCGTTCTCCTCGAATTTGCCGAAGGTAATGCGGAGGGAATTCGGCAGGCCATAACCTCGCATCGGCCGGACAATGACGCCTCGAACCAGAAGGGATTTGAAGATATCGACTGCAGGGTGGTCCAAATGAATCAGCACAAAATTGGTGGAGGTTGGGGTGTACTCAATGCCGAGTTTGTCGAGTTTTTCGAGTACCATGCGTTTGCTTTCGCGATTGTGCTCGAGAGTGCGCTTTAAAAATTCCACATCATCGAGCGCGCCAAACGCCGCGGCTTGCGCGAGATGACTCGTGTTAAACGCTTCGCGCACGATATTCATTTCCTCCAACAGATGTTCCGGCGCAATGCCGTACCCGATGCGCAGCCCTGCGATACCGTACGCTTTGGAAAACGTGCGCAATACAACCACGTTGCGCTCTTCGCGCACATAGCGAAGCGTATCCGGTCGCTCACTTGCCTCTAAGAACTCGTAATACGCTTCGTCTAAAACCGTAATCACATGATCCGGAAGCTTTTCGATAAAGCGCGCGATGTCATTATCTGAAACGCAGGTGCCGGTGGGATTATTCGGATTGGCAATGAAAATAAGCTTCGTGCGGTCTGTGATGCGCTCGTAAATCGCATCAAGATCAAACGTCCAATTTGTCATCGGCACCAGCACAGGTACACCGCCCATCCAGCGAACGGCAATGACGTATTTGAAAAACGCCTGCTCGCAGGTTATCGCTTCATCACCGGGATCCAAAAACGCTTCACAGAGAATTTCGACGATTTCGGTTGAGCCGTTCCCCAAGATGACGTTCGACATATTGACAGCAAGATGGTCACCGAGTTTACGCCGCAGTTCGAATCCACCGGCATCCGGGTAGCGGTGCAGTTGACTGAGTTCGCGTCGAACGGCTTCCATCGCCAAAGGTGACGGCCCCAGTGGATTTTCATTTGATGCGAGTTTGACGACGCGTTCGAGTCCGAATTCCCGCTGCACTTCCGAAATAGGCCTGCCGGGTTCATAGGGGCGAATATCGCGCAGAGCCATTCGCCGGGAATATCCCAGTCTCGGAAAGATGAGTTTTTTTGTGCTTGGCGATTTCACTTCGTCGATGACCTTGCGCTGCATAGTTTCGATATCAGTAGTTTTTGTTTTTCGTTTCTTCTCTTTTGCCGGCGGGATGCGTGGCTGTTCCGTTTCGATGCGTTCAGAGATTTTATCTTTCATAATCCTCCTTCACAGAAACAGTCCGTCGGAGTGCTCCTTAATCTACGTCTGCAGAAGACTCGCAATTTGCATGCTCAGCCATACGTTCTCCTCCGCGGCAAAGCGAGACGGCAAGGCAATCGGACACGGAGCGCCTAAGACCACTCCTGCCGATGCGC
>CAZADO010000012.1:0-6864 GCA_964483885.1 uncultured Alphaproteobacteria bacterium
GGCTGGCCGTATAATCTGGGCTTTATCATCGGACTGATATTCAGCATCGGCATTTTCGGTCCTTGCGGGAAGAAGAAAAAGAAAAAGATACACAAACTCAGCGATGATGACTGTGCTCGAATCGAAGAAAGCGTGCGCACCGGCATCAAGGACTGGCTCGATAAAGACGAAAAGAAGAAAAGCGAAGAATGGGAAGAAATCGCTCGCAAGATTGAGGAGAAAGTCCGGAAGTCGCTGAAGGATTGGTTGAATAAACCGTAGTTCCGGCCGGGTCAGGCGACACCGACTCGGCGAGCTATTTTTGTAGTGCCGCACGGCAGTGCGCTTTTATTGCGGCCGGGTCAGGCGACACCGGCTCGGCGAAAAAATTATTCCTCCATTACAAGGAAACCCCCCTTAGTCCCCCCGCAAGCAGGGGGAAATGGGATGGTGTAGTGCCGCACGGCAGTGCGCTTAGGATTGGTTGAATAAACCTCGATGAATTAAATACCCCCCTTAATCCCCCCTGCTAAAGCAAGGGGGAGATTGGAGAGGTGGCAGAGTGGTCGAATGCGGCGGCCTCGAAAGCCGTTGTACGACTTGTTCGTACCGGGGGTTCGAATCCCTCCCTCTCCGCTAAGTTTCGGGCAGGCAAAAAACACTGCCTCATACATGAATCCGGTTTCGGCGCATGATTGACCTTGGTTCACTTGCCCAGACCTACGGGTATCCCGTGGTGATTCTTGGTACGATGCTGCAGGGCGAGGCTGTCCTGCTGGTTTTCGGATTTCTGGCGCACCAAGGCTACCTGTCGCCATGGATTCTCATCCTTGTCGCCGCCGTCGCCGCGATGTTCGGTGATACGACGTACTTTTTCATCGGTCGGCACTACGGCGAAAGATTTCTTGCTCATTTTCCGCGGGGAATACGTTCACCTCTGCACATGGCACGCAATCTGGCCGAACATCATCCGAACAAAGTGCTGCTGTTCATGCGATTCTTCTTCGGGATGCGAATTCTGATGCCGGTCGTGTGCGGCATGTCTTCGATAAAGACGAATCGCTTTTTTCGTTACAATGTGCCGACGGCTTTTGTTTGGGCGGGAATTTTTGTCGGAGCTGGTTATTTATTCGGTACCGCCGCCAGGAAAGTCGTACGCGATATCGAAAATGCCGAACTTTTTCTGATTTTAGGTCTGTTTGTCGCCGCTTATCTTTATCATTTTATCGGGCGAAAAATTCAAGAACGACGAAGCCGAAATAATATGAAGGACACTGTGTAAGGGAGACTTGTTATGTACGCGCTTGATGTGAACAGCGGTATTTACATCATTTGTCTCACTGATGGTACTCAAACAAAGTTCATCAAAGTCGTCGCGTTGAAATAATCGCATCCGTCCGTGATGAGCAAACCTGCTCTGATGAAACCATTGTAAGAATAGCTGTGCCACAGCGAGTCTGGAGGCAAGAAATGGTCATAACGAAACCTTATTCAAGTTTGCGCAAGGCGCTGAAAAGAAGAACACGGAAAGCCGGATTAGCGCCGGGAACCATTGTCGAGGATGGCGAACATAAGTTCGAACCGACACGAATCAGCGCCTTCATCTACGATGCAGAAAAGGTAGTCGAGACAGAGGTTAAGGAGGCGGCTGATATTGAACGAATTCTTGCGCAACCCGGGGTGAAATGGATTCATGTGGACGGCCTGCAAAATGCGCAATTGCTGCAAGAGATTTCCGAGAAGTTAGGGCTTCATTCACTGATTCCGGAAGATATTCTGAATACAGACCAGCGGACGAAGTTTGAAGATTATGGAAATGTCGTATACATCGTGCTGAAATGGTTCGAAGTCGAAAAGGAAAATAATCAGATTTCCGAAGAACAAATCAGTATAATATTGGAAAAGAATTTTGTTTTTTCGGTCACCGAAAAGCAAGCTGACGAGTTCGCGGTCGTTCGAGACTATATTCGCAGCGGCAAAAAAAGAAAGCTCCTGCTGAATGCAGATTATCTTGCTTACCGACTTGTTGATTCTATCGTCGATCACTATTTTGTGGTACTTGAACATATCGGGGATAAAATCGATACTCTGGAGATAACGCTCATCGAAAACCCATCGCCTCAAATTCTGCCGATTCTCTTCACAATCAAGCAAGAACTGCTATTTCTACGCAAGGCTGTCTGGCCGCTGCGAGAGATGTTGAGTGCGCTTCAGCGGGATGAAACACCTCTCATTCGACCTGAAATACTCGTATTTTTTCGTGATGTGTATGACCACACCATTCAAGTGATGGACACCATCGAAACCTTTCGCGATACGCAAGCGAGCAAATTCGATATGTATCTGTCGAGCCTGAGCTTTCGTCAAAACGAAGTAATGAGAGTACTCACGATCATTGCTACCATTTTTCTCCCACTGACTTTTCTTGCTGGTATTTGGGGAATGAATTTTCAAAAAATGCCGGAACTCACATGGCCGTTTGGATATGCATTGGCACTGGGAATTATGCTGGTGATTGGTGGAGGAATGTTAGCGTTTTTCAGAAGGAAGAAATGGTTGTAATAGATTTCTATAGATAAATAAATTAAGGAGGACGACACATGCCACGTCCCGTTCATTTTGAGATTCAGGCAGACGACACCGAGCGCGCCGCCAAGTTTTATACGGAAATTTTCGGCTGGGAATTCACCAAGTGGGAAGGCCCGATGGAATACTGGGTGATTAAAACCGGTGAAGGCTCACCCGGTATTGACGGCGGTATGATGCGAGAACCTAAACATGCGAATTGCATCAATACGATAGATGTTAAAAATATCGACGCCAGTATGGAGAACGTCAAGAAAGCAGGCGGCGAAGTAACCAGCCCCAAAATGCCCATCCCCGGAATTGGGTGGCATGCTTACTGCAAGGATCCTGAAGGGAATCTATTTGGAATACTCCAAAGCGATATGAGCGCGAAATAGAAATTTCAAGACGGAGAGATGGCCGAGTGGTCTATGGCACACGCTTGGAAGGCGTGCGTGCGGGTAACCGTACCGTGGGTTCGAATCCCACTCTCTCCGCAAAGGACTAACGCAACAAAGCCCCACTTTTCAGCGGGGCTTTGTTGTACACTAAACCAATTGACAGAGTTTCGAAATTTGTTGTAACTGTATCTTTCTCGGATATTCGACATCAGCTCCGTTTGCGGAACAACTTACGGAAGGAGAAATCGTTAATAATTGCATAAGCGACGGGTACGATGAACAGCGTTAGCAGCGTTGAAGTAATCAATCCGCCGATCACGGCTTGTCCCATGGGCGAACGCATCTCGCTGCCTTCCCCCATAGAAAGAGCTACGGGCATCATGCCAAAAATCATCGCCATCGTGGTCATCAGAATCGGACGCAATCGCACGGCGCCCGCTTTCACCAGCGCTTCATTCATTTCAATTCCGCGCCTGCGCAGCACGTTGGTGAAGTCCACGAGCAAGATGCCGTTCTTGGTCACCAATCCCATTAGCATGATGATACCGATGATGGAAATTATGGACAGCGAACTGTGAAATACGATCAGAGCAAACACCGCACCGATGAGAGACATCGGCAGCGCCAGCATAATGGCAAGCGGATGAGTGAAGCTTTCAAATTGTGCCGCCAGTACAAAATAGACGAACACCACGGCCAGCAGCAAAGCCATCAACATATCAGCAAAGGCTTCCGACTGCATTTCACCTTGTCCGGTTACGCCGATACTGTAACCGGAAGGGACGTTCAACTCATGGATTTTTTCTGAGGCATCCTTCAAGACATCACCGATCACACGACCCGACAGGTTCGCTTCGACGCTTATCGCGCGCTGTCGATCATAGCGTTTGATTTTCGTCGGACCCGACGACGTTTCAATTCCGGCGACGTTCTGTAACGGAATCAACAAGTCCTGACCATCGGAGCCTTTCTTCGTACTCCTCACTGTAAGCGAATTGATATTATCGAGGCTGGTACGATCATCGCCCCGCAAACGGACACGCACGTCGTATCGGTTGTCACCCTCCTGAAACGTCGTGGCCACCGAGCCGTCCACCATGTACCGAGCGGTGGAAGCAACGGACGCGATTCCCACACCGAGGTCGGAAGCACGATCTCTATCGATGCGAATTCGCCACTCCGGTTTGGAAGCCTCCAGACTATTGGTCACATCCACCGCACCTTCCGTATTTCGCAGGATTTTCTCCACTTGATCGGATAACCACTTTAACGTTGTCATATTATCGCCGCGAACCGAGAAGGATACAGGTTTGGTATTGTCTCCCGGCCCACCTCCGCCTGAGTAGCTGATGGTCGCACCTGGAATATGTGCAAGCTGACCGCGCGCTTCCGCTGCGATCTGTTCAAGCGTTTGCTCGCGCTCGGTTTTCTTGACCAGCTTTACTAAAACTTCTCCCATGGTCACCGGATCGTTGCCCGCACCGATAGTCGTTAAAGTCGAAATGACATCCGGCCGCTTTTGCATGACCGATTCGATATGCTCGCAGATGGCGACGGTTTGTTCGAGGGAACTGCCCGGCGCCGCCTCCACGGAAATGGACAACTCACCATGATCCATAGACGGAAAGAACGACGAACCGATAAATCGCATAAAGAAGAGGCTTGATGCAAAGATTGTCACAGCACCTATAACTACGGTTTTTCGATGCTGCAAACACCACGCGATTGCCTTTTGATAGCGGTTGCTGATAACGGCAAAAAAGTGATTAAAATAGTAAAGTCCTTTTTGCAGTGGATTCCCCCGCGGATTCAGCTCCTCGTCTTCTTTGCGCAGCCATCGCGATGACAACATCGGCGTCAACGTGAATGCGACGAACAGGGAAACAAGCACCGCCGCCGACACGGTAATCCCGAATTGATAGAAGATTCGTCCCACGATGCCGGGAATGAACGCCACCGGAATAAACACTGCCACAATAGTGAAAGTGGTTGCCATCACTGCCAGTCCAATTTCGCTGGTGGCATTCCGCGCCGCTTCAAACGGCTTTTCTCCTTGCTGCATGTGGCGGTAGATGTTCTCGATCACGACAATCGCATCATCAATCAGTAATCCGACTGCCAGCGAAAGCGCCAGCAGCGTCATGATATTCAGCGTGAAATGGAGAATGTACATAATCAAGAAGCTGGCAATAATAGAGGTAGGCAATGCGATTGCGCTGATCAACGTGGAACGGATATTTGCCAGAAACAGAAAGACCACAATGACCGCCAAAATTCCGCCGTATAATATATTGAAAAGCACATCGTTTACCGAATCGCGGATCATAATACTGTTGTCATTAGCGATCGTGAGTGTTAAGTCAGGAGGCAGTTCCTTTTGTACGACAGCCACTTGTCTGGTAATGGCATCAGCCACCTGCACTGTGTTGGCACCCGACTGTCGAAGGATGCTCAAGCCGACGGCTGGGATGCTGTTGAGCCGTGTGGCACTGGTGCGATCTTTCACGCCGTCCACAACTGTCGCCACATCCGATAGATGAACCAGCCGGCCTTTCGAAACGGACACGACGATGCGATTGAAATCTTCCACCTTCACCGCTTTCCCCATCGTCCGCAGCAGAATTTGGTTTTTACCGTGGTAAAGATTCCCAGCAGGTACCTCCAGATTTGAACTGGATACCGCTTGAATAACGTCTTGAATCGAAAGATTGTGGGACTGCAGCTTGGAGATATCTACGTCAATTTGAATTTCCCGCTCCGCTCCCCCCACCAAGTCCACCCTGCCGACACCGGAGACATTTTCCAACCGTTTCTTTATGACATTCTGGGCATAGGTCGTGATATCCTTTTCCGAACGGCTTCCGGAAACGGTCAACTTGAAAATCGGGCGACTGGCCGGGTCGATACGCTGAATAACCGGTTCCTCAATATCTATGGGAAGTGTGGAACGAATGCCGGCGATTTTTTCTCGCACATCCTGCACCGCTTGTTGACCGTTGACCTCCAGGACAAACTGGATGATGACAATCGAAACTCCCTCCTGCGACGTGGACGAGATGTGATCGATGCCGCCAATCGTGTTCACGGCATCTTCGATGCGCTTCGTTACATCGGTTTCAATCTGTTCCGGACCAGCGCCTTGCAGTACAGTCGTCACAGTAACATAGGGAATGTCTATGTCTGGAAACTGGTCAATATTCAATTTGATGAACGAATACAGTCCCAGTACTAAAAGGGCCAGAATCATCGTCGTGGCAAACACCGGGCGAGCGATGGAAATATCGGATAGTTTCATGGGCGAATATACTCGTGAAAAAATATGTCTGTTGAATCCAACGACTTCATCGAGTCGGTTGTGTTAATGTAATCAGGCTGCTGTCTCGCAGCAGGGTCGCTCCGGTCAGAGCTACGGAATCGTGCTCGTCAAGTCCGTGCAGAATTTCCGTGTCTTGGCCATCCGTGATCCCCATCGTGATTTCTCGCAGGAAAGCCCGACCATCGCGCAGAATAAATACTCGATTTGCCGCCCCATCGCTTAGTATCGCCGCGTTTGGGATAACCAGAACGTCGGTTCGCGGTGCTGCACTATATTTAATTTTAACGAACATTCCGGGTTTGAACCAGCGGTCTGCGGTATTGGTAAAGAGCGCCTTCACTTCAAAGGAACGCGATTGAGTGTCGGCAGAATGATAGAATTCCGATACGCTTCCCTTCATCTGAATGTCGGGACGCGAATCGGAATAGACGACGACCGGTTGGCCGAGCGTAAGGCCGGACACGTCTGTCTCGTTCATACTGAAGACCACTTTCATCCTTCCGATATCGGCTACGGTTGCAAGGACTGCGCCCGGCGAAGTTAAATCACCGATGCTCATATTGATCGACGTTACCACACCGGAAATTGGCGTGGACAATTCCA
>CAZADO010000013.1:0-4393 GCA_964483885.1 uncultured Alphaproteobacteria bacterium
TGAGGTTCACTTCCAGGACTTGACACCTTTCTGCCCGGAAGGATTCTACGATGGACCTCTGGGCAGGGAGACTCTTATCATATATCCTCTGCTGGATACGCTCGGTTACAAGCATTGCGACCTCTATACCAAAACAAGAACAGTCATTCAATCTCAGAGCTCTTACTGGAGTTTTCAGACGGAATTCCGCGGTTCACGCTCTGTCTATGATTTAGGGCCTCTTGTCCTCGAAGGCTCCGAAGAAGTGATTCTGAATGGCGTGCATTTGCAGCGCGGAATCGACTACACCATCGATTATATGTCCGGCCAGCTCCGCATTTTAAGTGAAGCGGCAAAAGCTGAAAACGCCGACCTCGAAATCCTCTACGAAAGTGGTACGGTCTTTCAACTCGAACGTAAGAGCCTGCTGGGACTCCGGGCGGAATATGAACTCTGGGAGGATTCGTACATTGGAGGGATGTGGCTCTACCTCAATGAAAAACCCCTCGAAAAGCGCGTCCGCGTGGGTTCGGAGCCGGTTCGTAATACTCTCTATGACATGAACACAAAGCTGACCTTCCGTCCCCAATTCCTAACCCACGCCGTGGATATGCTGCCCTTAGTAAACACGGAAACACCGTCTCAGGTGACCATCGATGCGGAAATCGCTCGCGTATATCCGAACCCGAATTCGATGGAAAACCAAGCTACAGGTGACGTGGGGGGACTGGCCTATCTGGACGATTTCGAAAGTTCCCGAAGAGCGGTTCCGCTGGGACTTCTGCGCCGCCAATGGATGCTCTCGTCGATTCCGTCGGATCCCGATATCGACTCCCTTCGCGGCAGGATGATTTGGTACAACCCGACCGTAAGCGGACAGGTGCCGGTTCAGGAAGTCTTTCCGGATAGAGAAATCAATCAAAACGTCGCCAATACACTCCAGTCTCTAAACATTACCTTCCATCCGGATTCAAGTACGGGCAATCCCACGCGCAGTTGGGGCGGAATTATGCGGTATCTCGGAGAAGCTTACGCCGACCAGACACTTTCGAAGTTCATCGAAATCTGGGTCAAATGGGACGGAAATAATGATGGTCGATTGGTTGTTGACCTCGGACAGATTTCCGAAGACGCCCTGCCGGATAATCAGATGAGCACCGAGGATCGTCCGGAACCGGGACAGCCACAACCCGGCAGCGCCAGTTTTGATCCGCGCTGGGAATACGGAAACGGCATCATCAACGGCCCTGAAGAAGACACCGGAATTGACGGCATCGCGGGACCTGCAGACTCCGCTTATTGGAATGGACTGACGCGACCGAAAATACCTTCCGTTGACGACTGGAACTATACCGCCGGGACAAGCTCTTACGAGAACATCAACGGCACCGAAGGAAACCTGAATGACGAGAGCGGCAATTATCCCGACACCGAAGATCTTAACAATAACCAAGTCCTCGATCTCCAGAATCACTACTATTCGTATAACTTCTGGCTAAACGATAGCTGCCATTATATCGTAGGTGGTCAAACGAATCCCTACGGCTGGCGTCTCTACCGAATCCCCCTCGACGAATACGCGAATACCGTCGGCAATCCTTCATTTACGCAAATCCGTTTTGTCCGTGCATATCTGACCGGCTGCAGTGGGGATCGAAACGGGAACAAGAATATTAAAATCGTCCAGTTGGACATCGTCGGCAACGAATGGCAGCAGGTGTTCCCGGTCGATTCCGTCGAGCGCGTCAGCGTTGCCGTCATCAACAATCATGAAAATCCCGGCTACGAAAGCCCGCCCGGTGTTCAGGGAGAAGTGGATCCCATTTCGGGCGTGCGCTCCAAAGAGCAGTCCCTCGTTCTCGAAATACATGAAGCAAAATCCTATCTGGATCCCGTGGAGGGCGGTGGATGGATTGCAAAGAATCTTTACACCTCGATAAACCTGCTCGAATACCGCCGCATGAAGATGTTCATTCATGGTGGAGGAACGGATTATACTACGTTCCCGGAAGGACGCGTCGAGCTCGTCTTTCGACTGGGATACAGCTATGCGGACGTTTTCGATAACTACTACGAGATAACCAAAATTGTCTATCCGGGTTGGGCGGAGTCGAACACCATCAATATCACCTTGAATGACCTGACGCGCCTGAAAACCCTCCGAGATGCGGATACTTCTTTTACCACGCAAGAACCCTATTACTCAATATTGGATTCTGTCACCACTGTCGCTATCCGCGGCAATCCCGCTCTGTCGCGTATTGGATTTTATTCATTAGGCGTCCGAATGGCGACCCGGCCTTCGGTTTATAACCAGGAAATCTGGGTGGATGAACTCCGTCTTTCCGAAGTGTACAAAGATCCCGGAACCGCTGCGGATGTGAGCGGTCAGGTGAAATTCGCGGATTTGGCGACGGTCAACGTGGGGTACGAAACCCGCGACGCCGATTTCCACAATGTCAATACGCGTATCGGTGATCAAAGTACTCGTGAAACACACCGCGCTTCCGCCAACATTGCTCTCCACAAATTCTTTGTGGACCGGTGGGGTTTCAATCTGCCGTTATCCCTGAATTATTCTGACTCCAAGCAAACGCCCAAATATTTCCCGAATTCGGATTTTCGAGTCGATCCTGACCACGCGCCCGACAGCATCAAATCTCTGAAAACAGATTACAGCGCTCAGATTAGTTTTTCACGAAAAGGAAGCGGGAAATATGCGCTGACGAATTACACCATTGATCGCATCACAGGCGGCTTCTCTATCGCGCGAAGTGATGGAAGCAGTTTTCAGGAGGTTGAACGTTGGAGTGAATCGAAAAGCGCTAACGCCGCCTACAGTTTCCCCACAAACCGCGGTCGGGGAATCACTCCTCTTATCTTCCTGCGAGGAATTCCGCTCATCGGCGCTTGGGGCGACAAACGATTCTACTACAAGCCGACGAAAATCACCACCAGCATGGATGCCAGTGAAGCCGCCAGCCATCAGGAGCAGCGCACCGGCGTTGTACAGGATACGCGAACACTCCGAGTGAATCGAAATTTCTCGACCGGTTTTAACTTTATCGAACCGCTAACCATGGACTATGGGCGAACCATCCGCTCGGATTTGTCCAATGGAGATTGGAAAGATCTGACGAAACTTGAATTCGGTCGGGATTCCGACATCTCGCAGAATTTCAGCTCCAACTTCAATCCGACGTTTGCTTCGTGGTTGCGTTCCGATTTCAGCTACAACGCGGACTATCGCTGGGCACACAGCAATTTCTCGCAGGATAACTCACAGAGTATTTCCAACAACCGAAATATCCGCACGGATTTCCAGATTGACCTCTTTCAAGTATTAGGGGACGTTAAAGCGCCTCCCGCCGAATCTCCGTCAGAAGAACCCGAAGGATTTTCTGAATTCCCTTCAGGAGAGGGTGCTCCTCCGGACAGTGGAGCCGTGCGTGAAGACAGCGTCCAGACTCCGAAACCTCGATCAAGACCACGGGAAAGTCTTCTGGATATGGTGCTAAATCCTGTGCGAAAAGTTTCCAGGTCTATCGATCCTATCAGTCTGACGTACAATCAGGGACGCTCGCATGCTCAATCAGCGACCATAGGTCAAGCAGATTGGGGTTATCAGTTCGGTCTGACACAGGTTCCGAATGTTGACACCGTCAGCGGCTACACGGCGGTACCTCAGTTTTCGAAAACCGAAGACTACGATTTGCGGTCGGGCTTTCGTGTGGGGCAGAATATCCGTGTCGGCTTGAGTCATATTCTTCGGATTGCATCGTCGATTTCAAATGCAAGCACCGGCTCACGTGAAAGTACGGTCTTCTTCACGTCCAGTAAAGGAGGAGACATCACAGCAATCCCGTTCTTTGATTGGACCTTCGACTGGTCGGGTTTGTCTTCATTCTCGCTCTTTCGGAGAGTCGCCGAATCGGTCAGTCTCAACAACGCTTTGTCCAATCGCGTGCGGGAAACTTGGACCGGAAACACCAGCCAAATTACGGGCAAATCTTACACACAGCAGTGGAATCCTCTCGTCGGATTTAATATCATCTGGAAGCACGGAGTGGATTCCCAAATTCGCTACAGTTCCAGCAACACCTTTGAAGATCAGGTGCAGACCAAGACGAAGCGGCGCTCGAGTGAACAGCAAATCTCGCTGACGGTAGGGTATTCGATTCGCACAGGTTTCCGCATTCCAGTTCCCTTCCTTAAGAAATTCCGGCTGACAAATCAAACCAATATCTCTCTGGCGTTCGACAACCGCTCTTCCAAATCGGAATACACACCGACCAGCAGCGGAGAATTTACGGTTCAAAGTCAGTCGAATTCATGGAATCTGACTCCGCGGTTGACCTATACGTTCTCCAACACCGTCAACGGACAGGTTTATATGCAGATGAGTACGAATAAC
>CAZADO010000014.1:0-4861 GCA_964483885.1 uncultured Alphaproteobacteria bacterium
GCCCGCTCCGAGAGATTCCATCGTAACGATTACGGTTGGTGCACGTCAGGCTCAGATACAACTGGGGACATTATTACCGACGTTTTCAGAAAATCAGGTCAATCAGATGGGGCTTTGGACCGGATTGCTATCGGATAAACTTCAGCAGGATTTGCGGGAAACTCGTGGATTGGCTTATTCCGTTGGAGCTTATGTGACGCACAAAGAGGGATGGGGATGGCTGACGCTTCAAATCGGAACCCGCGCTGATAATATTCCACAGGCTTTGGAGGGAATGAAAGAATGGATCGGGAAACTCCAAAATATTCCGTTAGATAAATCCGAACTCGAGAAAGTACAAGCGTCACAGCGCGGCAGAGCACTGATGCGGCGCATGGCGCGAGATCAGCAGGCTTTTCAATTGGGTCTGGCGGCTATGAAGGGGAAGGATCCATTCGCGGAAGAGCCTGCAATGGATCCGAATCCCGATGAAATTGGAAAGACGGCACGCGAATTGCTCGAATCTGCTCGATGGATACAAATTGTCGTTGAATAGGAGGCAAAATGTCGAATATTCTCATCATTGATGATGATCCTGACTATCGAGAAGTCTTGTGTGGATTCGTCGAAGCCAAAGGAGATACTCCTTATGAAGCGGGAAGCGCTGATGAGGGTATGCAGACATTCTTGACGGAAAAGATTGACCTCGTCATCAGCGATTTGGTGATGCCTGACAAGGATGGATTGGAATTTCTTAAGGAAATGAAGATGATACGGGCGGATACCCTATTTATCATGGTTACAGGTTTTCCTGAGGTCGAAACCGCTGTAAAGGCGATGAAGGAAGGCGCGTACGATTATTTGATGAAACCTGTTGACAAGAATCAGTTGACGAGCGTTTTGAATCGAGCGCTGGGGGCTCTCGAACTACGGAGATCTTTATCCGCGATGAAGGGTATAAACGCCGCGCTTCTTATGTCGATTCCAGTGTGGTTGGTTCTTGGTGGATTATTGTTTTGGATTTTTAAATGACCGATCGTTATTTTGGCAGCAAAGGGCGGGTGATTCACGTGATTCGAATCGGTAAATTATTTCTGTTCTGTGTGTGCATTGCGGCAGGGCTGTTTTTAGCGGGCTGCAATAAAGGAAAAGGCATTACGGGTGAAGATGATTCGACCGGCTGGAAACTCGAGATGATTGCTCATCCGGATACGGTCTCCGTTGGTACGAACGATACGATTTTTGTCGTGGTGCGTTTTGATAACGAGCCGAAGAGTGGGATTACGGTAACGTTTGAACCGACATTCGGTGATCCGATACCGACGATTCTTACGGTTATCAACGACACGACTATTCCCTGGGGAACGCAACCGATGGCGACCTATATCAGCCGAGAAGATACCGGACTTGTGACGATTTATGGCAGCGCTTATCAGGGTGCAAGTGATGTATTGGCGCAAGACTCCATTTTCATACAGGTGACGGACAGTCTTTAAATCGAAATTTTTTCTACGTCTTTAGAAAAAGCGCGGACTCAAAAAAAGAGCCCGCGCTTCTTTTGTATCTATTTGCCGTAAACTCGACCTTTCCATTTAATACGGCGGGTGAAAGCGTAAGAAAGTACAATCGTAAAGGGATAGGCAAACGCATAAATCGGATAGAAGAGAAGGAAAATAATTAGTCGGCGCTGTTCCGAGAGTTTTAAAACGCGCCAAATAACTGCGCCGTCTCCGAGAGCCAGAACGGCATACCAAAGGAATCCTGAAATGTCGAAGAGGAAAAACCAAAGCGGAAGCGTCAGGTGCGCTAAAAAGCCATAGATAAGCACAAAAAGCCCGAAGCTCTTTATCCGATTGCCGCCTTTGAACCAGCGACGACGCTGCGAGATTAATGCGCGAAACGATGGAATGGGCCGAGTGCGCATCAGTGTTTCCGAATCCGCAGGCAGAATCGCACGAAAACGCCCTGTTTTTTGTACCGCCTGCATCAGCGCCAAATCTTCATTGATGGAAAAGGGAACGTTTCGATAGGTGCCGATAGCTTCATAGGCTTCTCGGGAAATGGACAGGTTATTACCGATAATTGTCTGCGAATGCCCTCGACCGGAAAGAGTCGCGCTGGCTCCCAAGAGGAATGCCCAATCGAGAGTTTCGAGCGCGGTGATAAGATTTTTACGGGCGGCTTCTCGGAAGGGGAGGGTAATGCCTCCAACGAGACCGATATCATCGCCGAAATAGCGCGTAACTCCTCGGATCCACGATGGTGGAACAACGCAGTCGGCATCGGTCATGCAGAAAATATCACCTGTCGCATGATCCAAAGCTTGCGCAATCGGGCGGACACGTCCTTGAAGATTTTCGTTGTCCTCATCGAAGACGTCAATAATTTGGTAGTCACACTGAAAACGTTCCCGATACGCTTCCGCAACTTCGCGGGTTCGATCTTGCGATTCGTCATTGGCAATGAGGATTTGTAGTTTATCAGATGGATAATCCAGTTTTAGAAGACTTTCAAGCAGCGCAGGCAAATCGCGCTCTTCATCGCGCGCGGGAATCACGATGCTGACCTTGGGAAAATCGTCCCGATGGTGATAAGGTCTTTTCATACCGGCGGCAAGCCACCAAGCAATTGCCGCATAGCAGACAATGAAAAGAAATAGCGTGATTTCCAGAATCATCCTATCCTCTGCAGGATTCTGTTACTAAGAGAGATGAATTGAAATCCGAGCTCTCGCGCATTTTCGACATAACGCGGAAGGATTTTCATAACAGTCTGAATCTGTGAATTAGATCCATCATGCAGTAAAACGATGGAACCACCGCGGAAAGCGCGGCGCATACGAGTTTCAAGAGCCCGTGGCGGCTGTGGTCGCCAGTCGCGCACATGTGCCGTCCAGATGACTCCTCGGTACCCGATGTGCTTCAGCTCGGATGTTTGAAAAGGATTAAAGATACCATAAGGAGGTCGGAACAGTTTTATCGGTTGGAGGTCAGAAGTTCGCATGACGTCTTCGGTTTTTTGAATTGAATATCGCAGAGCGCGGCGGGAGTAGAATCCGTGATTCATATGATGGAATCCGTGCACAGCGAAGGTATGTTCATGAGGCTCGGCATCTTTAAATATCGCCGCGTTTGCCGCTACGTTCTCACCTAAGAGAAAAAACGTCGCCGGTAATTCGAGTTCTTTAAGCAGCGCTAACAAAGCAGGAGTTGTGCTACTATCCGGTCCGTCGTCGAATGTAAGAGCGATTCGGTTCTGTCCCACAGGCAAACGCCAGAGCCATTGTGGAAACAAACGTTCAAATAGGCGCGGTGTCATGAGCGTCTGTGGAAATTTTTTGAACAGTTGATGGACTACTCGATTCAGGCGATTTTTTATGAACGCTTCCGAATCGCGCCTGCCGATACCAGTCTCCTTTCCAGCGGAACGGCAGCAGTAATCCTCCTAAGCCGAAGATAGGCGTGAAGATGGTGTATGCAATTTCAAAGGAAAGGAAAGATAGAAAGTTGTTGCGTTGCCCGAAAATCCGATTCCCTTCCCAGATAACGAACCAATCCCAGGCAAGCTTCCACAAGAATGCCATCGTGAGAAAAGGAAAAACACTCGGATAAAACAGAGCGACGATAGGAAATGCTAAGAGGAGCATGAAGAAAGCATAGAGAGTGAATAAAAGGAATTTCATGCCCCTTCGATACGCAAGCCCTTTAGAAGCCCAGCGAAATCGCTGATGAAAAAGTTCGCGCAAAGTCGGAACAGGGAGGGAATCGACAATAGACTCCGGAGCGGTTGCATACACCATCTCCCAGCCTGTTGTCTGGGCGATTTTTTGCGCAAAAAGAACATCATCGCCGGAAATTTGATAGGATAATTCACTGAATCCGACGGCGGAATCATAAACCGTGCGGCGATACGCCAGATTGGAACCGTTACAACTGCTCGGGACACCAAGACCTATCGAGCCTGCTGCCAGATAGCCTTGAAGCATGAAGTCGATGTTTTGCACTTTTTGCCAGAGCGGTTCCCGGCCATCCGCTGTCTTGAAACGCGTTAGTCCCGCGACGACACCTACCGGTGCATGGAAATAGCTTATCATCGTCCGGAGCCAGCGCGAATGGAAAATACAGTCAGCGTCAGTGGTGCAGATAATTTCGCCGGTTGCGATTTCGATTCCCTTCGAGAGAGCGTATTTTTTGGGTGAAGGAGGATTGGGTTCGGTGACGGTGCGAAAACGGAAACGCGGATTTTCCTGCGCGAAGCGATTAAGGATATCCGGCGTTCTATCGGTTGAGCGATCATCGACGACAATTATTTCCCACGGGCCGGGATAGTCCTGCGCCAACAGTAAGCGAATTGTTCGTTCAAGAACTTCCGCTTCATTGCGTGCCGGTAAAACGATGGATACCGAAGGCCATTTTTCGAAATCGCGCCGCAGAGCTTTCCGTGCACGGCTTAATCCAATGATGAACAGAGAAGCAGCGACTCCATACACCAGCAGAAGCCAGACGGTGAGAATTAAAAATGTATTGATGGCTATCATCTTGTTATTTGCGGCGAAGTTTCAGTGTGGGAACCACCGGAATGCCTAAGAGAGCTGGGAGTAGAACATTGATTGAGAATAGTACCAGCGAAGCGGCGACTGCTGCTGCAGGCTCGACTCCCAAAGCGCCGAGGCACAGAACAGCCGTCCATTCCCCGATGCCGAGACCTGCGATGGAAAAAGGCAGACTGGCCTTAAAAAAGAAGTTCACCATCACTGCAACCATGCCCCAACCCAATGGAATCGAAACATCCATCGCTCGCAGCAGCAGAACGAATTGCAGCAGGGCGACGGCTATGGACGCAAGGGACAGCAGCAGCAGTCCAAGCGTTAAGCCGCCGCGCA
>CAZADO010000015.1:0-5607 GCA_964483885.1 uncultured Alphaproteobacteria bacterium
TTTTGCCGTGCTTATGATTATTGGCTTCGCTCTGCAGGCTGCCTTCGCTCATGACATCCCCAAGGATGTGCTGCAAGCATACGAACTTCTGCGTAAATTCAATGGCAGCAAAGAAGCTGCTTGGAGAACGACTCACCTTGACGCAGACAGTGTGCATGCGTATGATGTCCTTGATATAAATCTGGATTTGAGTGTTGAATCAGAGCCGACGCCTCTCTCAGGGCTGGCGCAGCTTTCTGTTTATATTCGTGAGTTCCAGGATACTCTTTGGCTGAATGCGGAGAGTCTAACGATTGAAGATGTAACTACATCCCACGGGGAACGTGCCTATGTTCATTGGGCGAATTGGCTGGGAATCGCAGGCCCTTGGCAGCCGGGTGATACGGTTGAATTTTCCATAACCTATTCAGCACCTGTTGTTGACGATCATAATGAAATTGGATTTCATTACGGTTGGAATATTGCCTACACCTTTTCGGAACCCTATGGCGCACGGAAATGGTTTCCCTGTTATGATGAACCTTTCGATAAAGTTGAAGAGACAAGGATTGCTGTCGAGATGCCTGAAGGATGGCATCTGGCCTCCAACGGACGGCTCGACTCGACCACGTATCCTGCCCCCGGGCGCGTGCGAGAAGCGTACGGCAATGACGAGCCGATTTGTACCTATTTGATGTCCATCGCCGCCGCACCTTACGCACGCTGGTATGATGACCTTCCCGGTGGAGGACAGGTGCGGTATTTCGCCTTCCGCCAAGACAGTGCCGCCGCTGTTTTCGACTGGGCGCGAACGCCTCAGATGATTTCCCTGTTTGAAACGCTATTCGGACCTTATCCTTTTCTTGATTACGGGATGGCTGAAGCCGACGTATTTTACGGCTGGGGAGCGATGGAGCATCAGACATTTACGACGATGGGCTATCGCCTTATTGACAGCAGCCGAACCTATGAAGGAATCGTCGCTCATGAATTAGCACATCAGTGGTTCGGTGACGCTCTTTCGCCGGTTGATTTCAGACATATGTGGCTCAACGAAGGTTTCGCATCCTACGGCGATGCTCTCTGGAGGGAATATTCGGAGGATTCATTGGCTTTGCAGGATTTTCTGAATACAATCGCGGATGCCTATTTTACGGAAGACCAAAGACTGCGCTATCCGATTTATAATCCGCCCGAGGGATACCTCTTTGGTACGGCGGTTTACTATAAAGGAGCGTGGGTGCTGCACATGCTTCGCGAGCAGATTCTGGGCGATGCTGGTTTCTTTGACGTGATGCAAACCTACATCAACCGTTATCTATATGGACATGTGGAGACGAGTGATTTTCAGGACGTCTGCGAAGAAGTCGCAGGGGCGAATCTCGATTGGTTTTTCAACCAATGGATTTATCAAGCGGGATTTCCGGTGCTGAATGTGAATTTCACACTTATCGGTGAATATCAAATAGACATTGACGTGACACAGCTGCAGACGAACGCACCGCTATTTCGATTCCCGCTGACGTTCTATGTGACTCTTGAAGATGGTACCGTTTATATAACCCGCTGGTTTGAATTGCAGCAGTACACGTATCATGTTACGATGCCGGAACGTATCGAAGGTGTCGGGTTGATACCTTTCCAGTCGCTTCTATATCAGGGGACGGGAGCGGACGTGCCTCGTGATGACATCGCAGTACCGATGGAGATGTCTCTTGGTCAAAACTGGCCGAATCCGTTCAACAGCACAACCACCTTTCCGCTGAACCTGAACAAAGCGAGTACCGTTGATATTGCTCTCTACAATCTCTTAGGGCAGCGGATTGCGACCATCGCACATACGCTTTATCAACCGGGAACTCACGAAATTCCCTTCGAGGCTCCAGCCTCACTGGCAACCGGAATCTATTTCGTGACAGCGAAGGCAGGAGATATGACAATCACGCGCCGGGTATTATTCTTGAAATAGTGATCATGCTGAACACTCGCCGAGCCGGGTTCAGCGCAGAATCCTGTTGACCAACCGATGAACTTAGCGCGTAACCCGGCCGGAACTACTCTGAGAATCTACCGCGAAAGGGTGCCCTCACCCTTCGCGTCATTAGTGCGGTGTTGGCTGCTCGCAGCCGACCCGGAATCCAACACGGTTCCACATTGACGTGCCTTGATCACGCAAAGACGATGAAAACTTTTCAAATTCTCCTGCTTTTTGTTTGTCTATTCCCGGCCTTTGCTATAGCGGGGGAGAATGAATGGACGTATGTTGGGCTCTATCCGGAATATATCACCGACATCGTTGTCCATCCGAATAATCCAGATATTCTGTATGCGTCGGCTATAGATACCTACTACGACTCAACGCGTGAAGGAGGGATTTTCAAGACAACGGATCACGGGCTAACCTGGGATACGGTGGGTTTCCGACACATGTGGCCTCAAGCCTTAGCCTTTGATCCTCAGCATCCTGAAACACTTTGGGCGGCAGTTCACATTGCTAGCACTTGGCGTTCAACCAATGGTGGTGAAACCTGGGAGAATCGAAGTGAGGGATTGTATCTGGGAAACCCGGACAATTATGGTGCCATTGATATTGCAGTTAGTCCTTTCGATTCGGATTTGCTTTTATGCTGCGGCGGGAGTGATACTTGGGATGGCTGGCTCTATCGGACTACGAACGGAGGAGAACTTTGGACAGAGATAGATAACATTCCGGCTTACAAAGTCGTTTTCGATACGCTTTCTTTGGGGCGAGTTTTTGTCTTAGATTTTGTCTATGGAACGATATGGATAAGCGATGATTCGGGTATGACCTTTCAGAGGATATCCCAAGAAGAGACTTGGGTGGACTTCACCTTGGACCCTTTTCGTCTGAATTGGCTCTGGATAATTGGGCTTTACGATTTTCTCTACTCTCAGGATGCAGGATCCACATGGATTGAACCGGACAATACTTTTCCCCCAGCAGGTCATAGAGTATTGTTCGTGAGAGTTTCTCCAGAAAGAATCAATACCGTTTACGCAACAACTTTGGGAAGAGTCTTTCAAACCGAGGATGGGGGACTGAATTGGGATGAATTCACTGAGGGGTGGCCGACACAATCCAGGACTATCAATACCATGTCAGTTGTTGCTAGCTCTCCCACGGAACTCTGGGCAGGATTGACATATCACGGAATTCTCACTTATACGGTGGTGGATACGTCAAGCATAATCGAATCTTCCGGGCCTGAAGCGCAGAAAATAAGCTTGAGTATTTACCCAAATCCGGCCAGCAATATTCTGTACCTGAATATCTCAACCGGACCGTTTTCCGGCACTTTTTCGCTCTATAATGTTCTTGGTCAGAGCGTTTTTTCTATTCCTATATCCCGGTTGAATGGAGTACGAGCGATAACGCTTCCAGACGCACTTCCCAGTGGCACGTATTTCGGAAGCTGTATTCCTCAAGTGCGACGGGCTGATATACCCATGAAGGCGTATCCGGTTGTGATTGTGAAATAGAGGGAATGGGTCGGCTGCAAGCAGCCAACACCGCTACGACTTGACCATCACTAACTAATACCGCTAAATCAACCATTAGCTCTCCAACACGCTCCTGCGTGTTGGAGAGCTAATGCAAGCTGAATCCAAAAAAGGTAAATATGAAAATTGTTCTTGTGGCCGTAGGCCGGATACGCGAACCATATTATCGCGCTGGAATTGATGACTATGTGCATCGAATCGGGCGCTATCTTCCTATCGAAGAAGTAGAGGTAGGAGCCGGAAGTGGAGAGGAGGGGAACGGCAGAGGCACGCGAACGCTGATTGTCGAAGGAGAACGCCTTCAGAAAGTTCTTGATCGAGATCAATATATTATTTGTCTTGACCAGACCGGAAAAGAGTTTCGCTCGGAAGAATTTTCCTATTGGCTGCAATCTCGGATGAACGAATCGGTTTCACGACTCGCATTTGTCATCGGTGGGGCGTGGGGACTGTCACCGTCGCTGCTCGAAAAAGCAACACTTCGCCTAAGCCTCTCGAAAATGACACTTCCGCACGAGTTGGCTCGTCTGGTTTTAGTGGAGCAAATTTACCGCGCTCTGACTCTGTGGAAGGGAGAGAAATATCATAAATAAAGAAAGGCCCTTTCCTCCTTGCGGTCGCCAATATGAATAGCTCCTACGGTGGAAAAGGCCTGAAATCCGCACAATGAGAGTGCGAATCAACCACGAAGTTAAAATAAGCTTTAAAGTGCCCTCTGTCAAGTCCCGGATGAAGAAGAGTTCGGGATTTCCTTTTATAAGTTTGCTTCTCAAAGTATATCTACTTTAGTTGTTACCGTGAGCAAAATAATTCGTTGATTGAATTCAAGTCCTTGACTTTTAAAAACCCGTTCTGTATATTTAGGGCGTTTGAACTTCGAAAAGGATAAAACTCTTATGCCGCAACCGCAGATGCCTCTCACTCGAAAGGCAATTGAAGATGTTTTAAAATCCATCCAGTACCCGGGTTACTCCCGGGATATTCTCTCTTTTGGGTTAGTTAAGGACATAGAAATCACTGGACGAGATGTTCATGTCAAAATAGAAGGAACCTCGAAAGACGTAGCGATTCCGAAAAAAATCGAACAGGATGTGCAGCAAGGTTTGGAGGCAATAGAGGGAATCGGTAAAGTTGACGTGTCGGTTTACTGGTCAACCGCAAAAGCGAAAGGAACTCAGCCCTCTGAGAAACCGGAACCTCTGCTGACTCAAATTCGAACGAAAATCGCTGTTGCATCCGGAAAAGGCGGTGTAGGTAAATCCACTGTCGCCGTTCATTTGGCTTTGGCTTTGGTGAAACAGGGTCTAAAAGTCGGACTTTTGGATTTAGATATCTATGGCCCAAGTTTGCCAATGATGCTTGGACTGGACGACCGACCGCGCATGAACGAAGCGAATAAAATTATACCGTTGGAAAAATACGGCTTACGTCTCATGTCTATTGGTTTTATGATTGAGCAAGATACTCCAATGGTTTGGCGGGGACCGATGGTACATAAAGCTGCTGAGCAATTTATGGAAGATGTAGATTGGGGAGAACTTGATGTTTTAGTCGTCGATCTACCACCGGGTACAGGTGATGCTCAAATGACACTTTCTCAGCGAGCCAAGCTATCCGGAGCTGTTATCGTTTCGACACCGCAGGATTTGGCGCTGATTGATGCCCGCAAAGGAGTGCGGATGTTTCAAATGATGGGAGTGCCCATTCTGGGTATCATAGAAAACATGAGCACCTTCGTTTGCCCTCACTGCGGCACGGTCACACCCATTTTCGGCGAAGGAGGAGCGGAGCGGACGGCAAAAGAGATGAACGTACCAATATTGGGACGAATTCCGATTCTGCCCATGTTAAGAGAGATCAGTGACGCAGGAACTCCGCTCGAAGGATTCGAGGGATCCCCGCAAGTGCGGGAGGTCTTCGAAAATGTATCAAAGGCTGTTATGAAAGCCGCTGCATTAACCCCGAAGGTATCGTAAACAACAAGAAACAAATATCTGGAGAGAAAATATGCCGACAAAAGATGACGTTATGCAAGCTCTTTCGGAAGTGATAGATCCTGAAGTCAGGTTATCCATTACGGATTTGGGGCTGATATACGATGTGGAC
>CAZADO010000016.1:0-14964 GCA_964483885.1 uncultured Alphaproteobacteria bacterium
ATAAGGCCGATTGCGATAACATACCGTGTGCCCCGGCGCAAGGATGCTTCCACTTCAAGAAGCCGGTAGTGTCCAAACGCATAGGCAAATGTGATGGGTGTCAGCAGCAAGCCTAAGAAAGAAGCATTAATCAATATCATAGATCTCTGCGGATCCGCCGTGAACCATCCTCGAACAGCTATAAGCAAAAAGAGAAGAAGAAAAAGCAGTCCCAAGCCTGTTCCGGAACCCCACAGTACCATTCGCATTTGCCGCTTTTCCAAACGTTCATGAGTGCGTTTGTAACGAACGATTAATAGCACCAGAGCTGCGAGGGTCTGAAGCCCTAAAACGGACAGCAGCCATATACTGATTTGAATTTCAAGTGATGTAATCAAGGTCAGCAATACATAGATTGACAAGAGAATCAAAGGTAAATAGCAAATCGAATAGGCGACAACCGGTCGCTTGAGCATCAAGCGACTGGGGCGCGGAAAGAGAAAAACGAGGTTCAAGAAAAATGCGCTAAAGAAACTTGAAAAGAAATCGAAAAAATTCTGAGCGATATTATCCAGTGGAATCTGAAAAGCTGCATATTGATCCGGCAGTATTCGGACAGATGAAATCATAAAGCCAGCCATCGCAAATGAGAAGAGCGCCAGCGCTCGCACACCCGCAGAACTCGGTCTTCGGAAAAATGCCCATAATCCAACCGCCGTAAAAAGGAAAGAAATCAGGAATCTCAAAACCTGCAACACGAGCACCTGAAAGAATTCTCTATAGGAGGGTGGGTGTGTGCGAATTTCGGTGCGGAGAGTTTGACCATTGTGAATGTATTCAACCGGAGTCACCTGCCAAGGTGGATTCGGTGAATTGAAATAACCTGTCCAGCGAGTTCTTGTTGCCGCCGAATCGTTGATGCTGATGATCGTATCTGCCACTGATGGAATCGGGGGGGCTACAAAATCAAGCGAATCCACACGGCGGAATACGAAAGTACTGTCATCCGTTTGGCGGGCTGCACTACTCGACGTACCTGATTTTTGCCAGATTCTGACCTTGGTAGCCTCGGCAGCAAAGAAAACCAAGACATAGGCAAAGAGCACTACTCCTATCAGTCCGGTAAAATATTTAACGATTTTCTTTATAATCATAAACAACCTCCGAGACGGCCCAAGCGGCTGCTTTCGAGCATATTAAAATCACAGCGTGCAGTAATTTACAGAAGCAAGCATTCAAAAGCAACAAGAGAATTGAGAAGCTTTTTCCTCCAGTTTTGCCCATTGAAGGAGAATTCGTCACCAAAATCTGTAGCGCTGCAAAAGTAGGATTGAGGGGATTGAATTGCAAGCACTTGTTTATAAACAAATAATAATTAAACAAATCTCTTGACAAATCACTAAAAAATTACTATATTACGTGAAACGAATATACGAACATCGTGTATCATGAATGGTGTGGGTTCTAAGAGTAAAGAGAAGATGGATTTGCAAAGCGGTTCGGTTGACACTCAACTGAAAAAAAAGCGGCAAAGATTTTTCAAAGCCGGCGAGCCGCTGTTTATTCGGTTCGGGTATCGTAAGACGACCATCGAGGATATCTGTCAAGCCGCGGGGATGTCCAAACGCACGTTCTACGATTTATTCCGAGACAAAAGCGATTTGTACACCCGGATGTCTTTGTATATTTGCGAAAATCTCATCGAGAAATGGCAGCATGAATTGCCCTCGGAGATGGATGCCCCCACGAAGATTGCATCATTTATTGATTATTATGTCACAGTCATTGTCCAGCGCCCGCTGTTTCGAATTCTGCTACAGGATAAAGAAACGCTTTCAGCCTTCTGGGAATTGGGACAGGAGCTAACTGATTCTCCGGTGATAGATACGATGCGTGAGATTATTAGTCAGGGAAGAGTGAGTGGATGCTTTCGTGAGCAGGATACCGATAATGCTGTTTGGATGATTATCTCGCTTTTAGACAGTATGTATCTATTGATGCCTGTAATGCTCAAACAACCTCCGGGAGTTCAGGAGACGGGACTAAAAGAAGAAGTGAAGAGTTTTATACTGCATGGATTGGGAGCAGGGAATGAAACACACTGAGAAAGCGTGGGCGCGCTGGTTCGCTACTCTCGCCGTCGAGAAACCTTGGTGGATACTGTGCATTGTCGCTGTTATAACGATGGTGATGATCGGATTTTCGAACAAGTTGGAAATGCGAATGAACTGGACAAGTCTCCTGCCGGAAAAGGAACCTATCGTTCATTCCTACCTTGAAGTTCAAGAGCGTTTTGGAGAGCAGTCTATTATTATTGCGCTGGAAGGGGAGCGAGATGATATAGTGGCTATGGCGCAGGACTTGACGCCGCGTTTGAAGAAACTGGAATCGCTCGATAATGTTCAGGCGGAGCTGCCCTTGGATTTCTTCCGGAACCATGCCTTTGTCAACGTGAAATCGGATCTCTTCAAGAGAATTCTCGACACGTATGAGAATCCAGACCTCGTGGGTACGTTTCGAGGAATGAATGACGATTATGAGCGCGAATACACCGACAGCGAGTCGAATATGAGGCGCGACGAAGTGGAAATCGCGCGCAGTCTGCTTGGTTTGACGCGCTCTCTGGAAATCCTCGAAGCCAATTTCACGGGTCAATCACAGGCTCCCGACGTTGAAGAAGCGGCGGAAGCCATGACCTTTGGCGAATCGTATTTGTTATCCCTCGACCGTCGCATGCTGCTGATAGGCTGCACTCCGAAAGCGAATCTGGTTACGGAAATCGAAGAAATTCTCACCACGGCTGAGGAAGTGGGAGAACTAGTTCGGCGAGTGGCTTCGGCGCATCCGAACGTGGAAGCGTCTCTGACCGGTATAGGTCAGATCAGCTTGGATGAGATGGATAGTATTGGATTTTATACTCAGCTTTTATCTTTAGCGGCGCTGATAATGATTTACCTTCTACTGGCGAGGACATTTCGCAGTTGGTTGATTCCAGTCTTTGCATTACTCCCGCTCGTTATAGGTATTTTCTGGACGTTGGGCGTTTTATATTTCCTCTTCGGTGGCTTGAATATATTTACGGCGATGATGATGTTGGTTTTGTTGGGACTTGGTATTGACTTCTCGATTCATCTGATTGCTCGGTTTCGGGAAGCAATTACCGCCGGAGAAGACACAGAGACAGCTCTCACAATCATGCTGAGTAAGACAGGCACCAGCGTTATCACAGGCGCGCTGACGACAGCATTTGCCTTTCTCACGCTAATGATAGCGGAGACAAAAGGAGTTTTCGAATTCGGAGCCGCGGCAGGTTTAGGTGTGTTGATTACGTTGCTTGCGATTTTCGTGACACTTCCCGCACTGCTGGCAGTACAACGACGACGATTTGAAAAGCATTTCGATCGACTCGGCATAAAGGCAGACAGCATTATTTCATCAGATACCGGCGCTTATAATTGGATTGGCACTGTTGCTCGGGCAGGATGGAACAGGCCTGCACTGTTCTTGAGCATCGCAGGGATTCTCGCCATCGCTTCGATTTGGGCGATGCAGCATACGGCTTTTGAATATGATTTTATGGAATTAGAACCGAAAGGACTGAAATCGGTCGCACTACAGCGGGAGATACCGAAACGTTTCGGCATCTCTGACCACAGCGCTTGGTTGATTTTGAATACGATTGAAGAGAGCCGCGAGATGAAAGAGAAACTGCGTAAGAAAGGATTGGTCGGCGAAGTTGCATCCATCAGTGACTACATTCCTTCGGAAGCGCAGTTGGCACAGTATACTCCGCAACTCGAAAAATTCCGTGAGAACATCAAGCATCAAGAGCTTCCCGAATGGAAACCGGATGACGCTCAGCAGCTTGCCGCCGAACTCGACAGACTTTGGGATAATCTTGATTTGATGAGCAATGTAGCATTTTCAGCGGGACTGGACAGAATTACTCGTGTCATTGACGAATTAACCGGTTATAATATGCAGACCAATATAACCGACACCACAGCGGTTCTGCCAAGTTTGACGCGCACACTTAATCGGGGAGTTGACGAAACGCACGCACATGATATCGCCGCCACGTGGGGTCAGCGCATGAAGACAAATCTTTATGATATGGCTAATCCATCACCAGTGCATATAAGTGACCTTCCCGATGAAATCAAACGAGCGCATCTCCCGCGGGAGGGAGACGGCATTTTGCTGCTGATATTCCCGCGGAAATATCTCTATGATAAAATGAATCTTGATCGGTTCACAGAGCAGATAACATCGGTAAGTTCGGCGATTTCCGGAACCGAACAGCTTATGGTTTTGATGATGGATAAAACACTGGACGAAGGACGGCGAGCGGCATTACTTGCACTCGGAGTCATCGCATTGCTGCTGGTGATTCATTTTCGAGGATTATCGGGATTATTGGCGCTGATTCCTCTTTCAGCGGGGGCACTGGCCATGTTGGGACTGATGTATTTGATTGGAATGAAATATGATTACAATAACCTAATCGCTGTGCCGATTATTTTGGGTATCGGGATTGATGACGGAGTTCACGCGCTGCATCGCTTCCGCACGGAGACATCACTGGGGGTGCAGAGAATCTATGACAGTTTTCGGTTTGTCGGTCGCGCGATTCTTCTGACGTCTTTGACAACCATGATAGGCTTCGGTAGTATCGCGATGTACGAACATCGCGGTATGGCCAGTTTCGGTCAGGCACTCTTCATGGGAGTCGGGACTTGTTTTATCGCGACGCTTTTAGTGCTTCCGGCGATTTTGAGGATTGTTTATGGGAGGCGGAAGGATATTAAAGCCGGATAAGCGCATTGCTGTGCGGCACGACCAATAAGTTTCAATTGTGAGGAAAATATCATGGGGAAACTAAATATTAAAAGAGTAATACTCTCGTGGGTGCCTTTTCTTGCCATAGGATTGATGGCCGGATTTTCTTTTGCTCAGGAAGATGGTGCAAGCTGGCTGAAATTGATCGATGACGCTGAGCGCGTTCCGCATGCCACCGGAATCATGGAGCAGACGATAACGACGTCCGGCGGCAGCGAGCGTACATTGACAATGCGCGTTTGGTCTGCGGAAGAAGGCGACCTTAGCTTGATGGCCTACACGGCTCCCGCGCGCGTAAAGGGAGATAAAATTCTCCAGCGCGACGGCGGCGATAACATTTGGTATTATATGAAGCGCCGTGATGTCACGCGCCACTTCGTCGGAACAGCTCGACGGCAAAGTGCGATGGGATCCGATTTTTCCTATGAAGATTTAGGTTCCGGCGACATGACGGAGGATTATACGGCGGAGCTGCTCGGCGACGAAACTCTGGATAAAGTCCCATGCGTAAAATTGAAGTGTACTCCCACCGAAAGTGGCCCTTCGTACGAATATATTATCGTCTGGGTGGGTGTCGAAGATAATCTTCCGCGTAAGATTGATTACTACGATGATGACGGTCACCTTAAAACATTGACGCTTTCAGATTTTCAGACAATCGAAGGGCGGAAGCTTGCGATGAAAATGGAGATGGTGAATGCTCGGGAAGGCTCCCGAACACTGATGGTTCAGAAAGCTATTAGCTTCAAAGACGAACCGGATCCTTCACTGTTCACGAAAGAAGCATTGAGTCGAGAGATTCAATGATGGATATGGTAAAAATATTTTTTTCATGGTTTGCGGTTTTGCTCATTGCAATTCCGTTGTGGGCGACGGATTTGGAGCTTTCCGGGTATTATGAACATACGCTGCAAGTTGATGTATCTGACGACACAGATGAACAAATTCTCGATGCATCGAAACTGCGAGTCGATTTTTTCAGCGGCGGTGTAGAAAACGAACTGGAATTGCGCGCCAATGTCAACTTCATTGTCTATCACAGCGACATTCTCTATGATGTGTCTCCTTATCTGCCGAAAAATATCGTGCAGCAATTAACCGATTGGGATAGGACGGATGTACTGCAAACAGGATTCCCGCGAGAACGGATTTATTTGGACAACGCGTTTCTGACATGGCGGAAGGATTTCGGAAAGGGGCACCGACAAAAAACGCTACGGCTTCGCGCGGGGAAACAACAGCTGAGCTGGGGGAAAGGTTACAGCTACAATCCGACGGATCTTTTTCATGTAAAAAATCCGATTGATCCCACCTATGAAAAAGAAGGAGTGACCGCACTCCGGCTCGATTTTCGCTGGGGAGTCGGAGGAGAATTATCGCTTGTCACCGCGCCGGATGACAAATTCAAAGATGCAGGCTATGCCGTTCGCTTCGGAACGCATATCACTCAAATCGGTTATGATGTCTATCTGACCGCGCATCAAGTCATCGATTCGACAGCTTTCTCCGTTACTCCACCGACAGATTCTGTTGAGGCAGAAATCATTCCCCTATATCAACGCCGCCGTGCTATTGGAGGTGAGTTTTCGGGCGGTTTGTTGGGGCTAGGAGTATGGTTCGAGGGGAATTATAATGAGATGGAAGAGGAAGAAGATTTTTATCGAGCCATTGGCGGATTTGATTATACGTTTCGTAGTGGTTTTTATTGGATGATTGAAGGATTTTATAATACGCGTGGGACGAGCACGTCTCCTTATGATATTGCTGATTGGTTGGCGGGATTTAGGGGAGAGCCACTTGGGAAGGGATGGCTGATGCTGGGACTGCGAAAAGACTTGACAGGACTGCTTGCAGGAGACCTTTACGTCTTTGGAGGTTCAGACAAGGGTTTCATGATAAATCCTCGTTTGGAATACAGCTTGGCTCAGAATGCAGATTTAACCATCTTTGGTGCTGTTTTGGTCGGTGATGAAGACAGCGCATTTCCATCGGGACTTTACAGCGGTTTCGCTCGTGCGACGGTTTATTTCTAAAGAATATTTTGGAGAGAATAGATGCTGAAGAAAACGTATCCTTTGTATGTAGCAAATGAACCTCGGCAACCGAATACGGATTTGGAGGTACGCAACAAGTACACCGGCGAGGTGGCGACTCGCGTGGCGATGGCGGATAGCAGCATTATTAATGAAGCCATTGATTGGGCGGTGAAAGCTGCGGAACCGATGCGGAAATTGCCAGCTTATAAACGTGCTGATGTGCTGCATCATTGCGAGCGGCGCTTTCAGGAACGTTTTGAAGAACTTGCTTACGCGTTGTGTATTGAAGCAGGTAAACCGATTCGTGATGCACGCGGCGAAGTCATGCGATTAATCGATACGTTTCGCATCGCCGCGGAGGAAACGGTGCGTTTCGGTGGCGAATATTTTCCTTTGGATATTTCTCCTCGCGCGGATGGATACGAATCGATTTATAAGCGCGTTCCTGTAGGTCCGTGCTCGTTTATCAGCCCCTTCAATTTCCCGTTGAATTTGGCCGCGCATAAAGTCGCTCCGGCGATAGCGGTCGGTTGTCCGTTCGTTCTTAAGCCTGCATCATTCACGCCAATAGGCGCGATTATTATCGGAGAAATTCTCGCGGAAACCGATCTGCCGAAAGGAGCTTTCAGCATTCTGCCCGTGCGGCGCGAGGGAGCTGAGCTTTTTTCCACTGATGAACGTTTGAAATTTCTATCGTTCACTGGTTCGCCGGATGCGGGATGGGCGATTAAAGCAAAAGCGGGAAAGAAGAAAGTGATTTTGGAACTTGGCGGCAATGCAGGTTGTATTGTGGACGAGCAGGTCGATTTAGATTACGTAGCGGATCGTATCACGTTCGGTGCATTTTACCAATCCGGACAATCGTGCATCAGTGTGCAGCGGGTGTTCGTCCATGAATCAGTCTATAAAGCCTTCCTGCCCAAACTCGTGGAAAGAGCAAAAGCGCTTAAAGCAGGCGATCCTACCGATGAAGCAACCAGCCTCGGCCCGATTATCAGTGAAAACGACGCAAAGCGAATTGAAGCATGGATTCAGGAAGCGGTAGAACATGGCGCAAAACTACTCTGCGGAGGAAAACGCGATGGTGTTTTTGTCGAGGCAACGTGGCTGGAAAATGTGCGCGCCGATGACCGCGTGAGCTGCAAAGAAGTTTTTGGCCCTGTCGCTGTGATTGAACCATTCAAGGATTTCAAAGATGCGGTCGCGAAAGTTAACGACAGCGTCTACGGTTTGCAGGCAGGTGTCTTTACGAAAAACATGGATCACGCGTTCTATGCGTGGAACGAGTTAGAAGTTGGCGGTGTGGTCGTCGGAGATATTCCCTCGATGCGTGTGGACAATATGCCCTACGGCGGTGTTAAAGAAAGCGGTCTTGGTCGAGAGGGAATTCGCTTCGCGATGGAAGATATGACGGAAATTCGTTTGCTTATTCTAAACCGAATCGGCAGAATCTGAAATTCAAACTTCACACAATAGAAATGAAACGGGCTCAGAGTTGATTCTGAGCCCGTTTTATGATAAACCTTTTCTAAGTAACTCATTGGGTGTTTCGAGCGGCGTGAATGAAAGACGTGAGTTTGTTTTCGTCAAGCTTTCCGTTCGTTCGTACTCCTCCGCAAACATCTACGCCGAATGGTTTGACTTCGTAAATGGCTTCGGCGATATTGTCCGAGGTAAGGCCTCCTGCGAGAAAAACCGGCACCGTTACTGATTGAACGATACACCGACTGATTGTCCAATCGTGCACTCTTCCTGTCCCACCGAGGATTTTCTCGGCGGCATTCGGATCACCGGAGTCGAGCAAAATAGCATCCACGCTGGCTGCCACAGATAGTGCTTCATTTACGGCCGCTTCGCTCGTGACATGAATTACCTGAATCAATCTGATTCCTGACAGAGCTTCTCGTAAAGTTCGATATTCATTATGGGAAATACGATCTACTAATTGAACCGCTTGCACGCCGGTTCGATGTTGTTGCTCGATAATGGAAGCTACTTCCGTTCGACTGGTTAATAGCGTTGCCGTGACGCCGGGCGGGACGGCGGCAGCAATTTGTGTAATTTTCTCTTCGGGAATTACTCCGGGGCCGCTTGGCATTTCGGAGACAAGCCCAAGTAGATTCACGCCATGCCGAATCGCGAGCTGAGCTTCTTCAATCGATTGGATGCAGCAAATTTTGATGCTAATCATTCTCTATTTCAACAAAATCATTTTTTGTGTCGCCTGAAATTCACCGCTCTCTAATCTACAGAGATACATACCTGAAGCCATGTCTCCAAAGTCAAATATTTCTGTATGGAGACCAACGTCCAGATCCCCAAATGTCTTGCGTAGCACCTCACGACCGTTGATATTGTAGATGATTAGGTTTGCGTTTCCGGGATGAGAGAGACTAAAGGAGATACGAGTGCGTGCATTGAACGGATTCGGATAATTTTGATATAACGCGAACTCAGCCGGAATGTTTAAGTTCACATCGGCGTCGGCAAAGACATCGTCTATATATAGGCTTGCTTGAAGGTCAATACGCTGGTAGTTGGACAAACTGTTGAAATTGTTCAGTACAGCATACCATGTATTGTCGTTCGGTAGGGTGAAATCAATTTCTCCGGAGCTTGTCAAATCCGCAATCGCAAACGCTTCAAAATCCAGCCATGAGATGAAGCGATTGTAATTGGTTGCGTCGCAGATGAAGAAATTCAACGTGCCATCGCCGGTCTTAGCCACGAAATCGGAATGCTGGAAAATCTGACTCTGCGTCGCTTCATTGAGCATGTCGTAAGCGAATGTAAGATGAAAATGATTCAGGGAGTCCTGCGGCGGGGGAGCATCGTCCGGCATTATAATGCTCATCTGATCATTATAGTTGTACGTCCATTCGTATTCGATATTCGTATCACTGTCCTCAATGATTAGAACCGCGCCCTCGGGATCGCTCGGGTATCTTCCCATGAAGCTGAAAATGTTCACATAGATATCGCGTTCGCCGCCGATGGTAAACGTCACAACACCGTCGGAATTCGTATAACCGCAAGTTGCGAGCCGAAGACCGCCGTATTCGTAATCGCTAATGATTTTCACTTTCGCGCCGTCAACAGGTGCGTCATTCGATTGACGAATGTTTATCGTTAGAGTCGTCGTGTTCGTATGGTAGCGTTCTGTGACCGTCCAGACGAATCCGTCGCCGCGCCAATCGAACAGCGCGGGAAAATGCTTTCCCCAGCCTTGATACGCCAGTGAATCGCCGACATAGTTGTTGACGGGTTCCCATGATTTCCATCGGGTGCCGTCCCAGAATTCATTCCAAACATGGTCATTGCAGATAGCGGTGGCTCCAACTGTCGGAATCAAAGCAGCGCGTGCGGCAGCGGCGGTGATGTCCTGATGTTCGCCGCAGCGCCCCAGATGTAAGCTGTAAATCCGTACCGGCTGAATGGGGCGTTCTGCTCCTGAACCGAAATTCATCACATCCTGAATCCAGCGCGTGACAATACCAACCGCGCCGTTGTCATCGGAATTATTGTTGAATATGTTGCCGTACATGATGCCGCAACTGTCCAGCATATCGTGCAAACTGACATAACCTGAGTCCGGTTCGTTCAGATAGAAATCGCGCCAGAATTTTCCTAATGGAGGCGAGGCGGCGTCCCCTGTTGCCGGATCGATGTAGAGTGGAGCTTCATCGGAAATACGCGGGTGCACCACGAACCAGTAGTATATTTCTTTGTCGATTTCAATTTGAATCGTGTTGCCTGCTTCAGTGCGAATCGTATATTCGGCGGTTGACCAGTAGTCATCGTCAACCGATGTTCCGTAGTCGTTGATCTGAACATAATTCAAGTAAGAATCAGCATCATAAAGACTTTGAACATTCTCATAGACAATTAGCAAATCCCGTTGCCAATCCATCACGGTGTCAGTGAGAAGCGTGGAGGAGAGATGTGCCAGCGTAAAAGCGATTTCATCGACAAACGGATCCGGTGCGCATATGATTTGCAGCGCGATGGCGTCCGTCACTTCATTTGCGGAACCAAACTGAATTAAATTATCTTTCAAGTCATTGCGAAGCCAGCGCGGCGCTCGATTCACCGCTTGCATGCATAAGTCGCTCAAGGTATTCGCGGGAGGAATTTCAATCAAGCTTCGGCTGGGAAGATCGATTTTCAACGCGTAGTATTCCCAAGCTGGAATACTCACAGAGTTATTCGCCGATTCCAATGACAACCATTCATCGAGATGAAACGGATTTCCTCTCAAGTCGCGTGTTTGGCGGAAGGGGATTTGATACGTAACAGGTAACTCGACAGCTAGGCGCGTGGAAACCTTATGGTAAGGCTGTAAGAAAAGCTCTCCCGTCATACCGATTTCTTCAGCTTGTTTTGCCTCAGTTATCGGGGATAGAAAGATTAGTCCAATTAGAAATAAACATCGTGTCAAAATAATCCAACGACGTGACATAATCCCTCCAATATTATTCTATCAGGATAAGGACAACAGCGAACGCTTGATTAGGTTTCTCGCTAACGGCAATTTATAGGAATTCATTTCCAAAGGGTCGGCTTTCGTCAACGCATATTGTGCCAGCTCGCCTACTGTCGTCTCCGAAAGAGTCACATTTTCCAATCGGCGGCTAACCTCCTTTTCAAGCCACGGAACGGGAGCAACACCGCCTAATGTAACTCGCCCGGAATGAACTCTGCCGTTACTTCTTTCGAGAACAGCAGCGACGCTGACCACCGCAAAATCCCACGTGCCCCGTTCCTTGAATTTCAGGTAGCCGCTGACGGTGCCAGTAAGTGGCTCAGGAATCAGGATTTCGGTTACGATTTCGCCTGGTTCAAGGATGGTTTCCGTTGTGACATTTTGTTTGGGAAGCACGAAGAAATCCTGTAGGTTTATTATACGGGATTTTTTCTTTTTGGTAATAACAACACTGGCGTTAAGTGCGAGCAAAGCAACTGCGGTGTCGGATGGATGAACGATGACGCAGGGGCCGCCGCCGATGACACAATGGTATTTGTTCTGACCGTCAACCGCAAAGCATGTGTCGCCACCTTTGCGCAGACAATCGAAATCGCCTCGGAAATACATGCAGCGCGGGCGTTGGCAAAGATTGCCGCCGATGGTGCCGATGTTTCGCAGTTGCGGTGTTCCGACTTCATGCGCTGCTTGAGCGAGCACTGGATATTTCGACTGTAAAATAGGATGCTCCACAAGCTCGGTCAGTGTAACCAGCGCTCCAATAATAAGACCTTTTCCCGGTGAATATTCGATTACGTCCAAACCCGGAAGAGATTTCAAATTCACCAGCGTCTCGGGTGTTTCGATGTCCGCTTTCAGTAAATCGAGCAAATCCGTTCCGCCGGCGACAGGAAGCGTTTTTTCTTCGCTCAGAAGACGCGACGCTTCGTCCTGATTATTCGGGTGAAGATATGTAAAGTCGTTCATGGTGTACCTTCTTCTGTTCTGCGATTTTGGTCTTAAGCGTTCAGTGCGTTTAGAACTTTATCCGGTGTGATTGGCAGACTATTAATACGAACGCCGATGGCATTGTACACCGCATTTGCAATCGCGGCGGCTGTCGGAATAATCGGCGGTTCACCGCATCCCTTTGCGCCCATGCTGTTCGCCTTTGTGTCCGAATGTGGAACGGTGATAACATCAATTTCGGGAGTGTCTGCAATCGTCGGGATTTTGTAATCATGCAGATTGGTGTTCAGGACTTTGCCGGTTGATTCATCGACGATGCGTTCTTCGAACAGTGCGTAACTCATTCCCATGATAATCCCGCCATGAAACTGGTTCTCAAGCAGTTTTCGATTAAGCGTCCGTCCAATATCATGCGCAGCAACGATTCGAATCACGCGTACTTTTCCTGTCCACGTATCGACTTCCACCTCGGCGAATTGGACACCAAAAGATTGAATCATGAATCCTTCAGGATTCGCTGCGCGCAAGCCTGTGCGCACGAGTGTCCGCTCTCGCAGTCGTTGGACAACATCGGCAATACCGAGAGGTTCTTTTTCTCCCGAAGCCGTGTGAATGACACCGTCTTTATAGATAAGATTTTCTTCGGAGACTTCCAGCATCGTCGCAGCGCCGCTAAGCAGAGCATCCTTGAGCTGCAGCGCGGCGTCTTGTGCGGCGGGCGTGACGGATGGAGCTGTCATACTGCCGCCGCTCATCGGACAGTAAGGTCCGACAGCGGTATCTCCGATGGTGACTTGAATGCGTTCGACCGGAATTTCGAGCACTTCCGCGACCGTCTGCGCCAAGATGGTATAGGTACCTGTGCCGAGGTCTTGAGTTCCCGCGAGCACGCGAACACTTCCATCATTATTAAGTTTCACGGTTACCGCCGCCGGAGGACCTCCGCTGCCCCACCAAATTTGCGACGCCATGCCGAGACCTCGTTTAATGGGGCCTGAATCGGAGCCGGGAGTTTTACGCCTGTGTGTCCAACCGATTTTCGCTGCTCCGAGTTCGTAGGCTTCGCGCAATTTTTTGGATGTATAGGGTCGTTGACTGACTTGATCGATTTCCGCGTAATTTTTCAGACGAAATTCGAGTGGATTCATGCCAATTTTCTCAGCAACATCGTCAAGGATTGAGTCCAGCGCGAAGGTTCCCTGCGGATGCCCCGGCGCTCGAAACGCACGCGCTTTTCCAAGGTTCGTGTAGGTCGAATAGGCGGCGAGCTGTACGTTGGCGCATTGATACATGGTCATGATAGGCCAGTAGCAAATCGCTCGATGACGGTACGCTCCGGCAGCTCCGTAAGTCGTCGTCGTCATCGCCGTCAACGTACCGTCTTTTTTTGCGCCGACTTTTAGTTGCTGCAAGGAATCAGGCCGGTTTCCTACGGCGAGATTCATCTCTTTGCGAGTTAGAGCGATGCGCACCGGACGGCCGATTTTGCGAGCCAGCAGCGCTGCCATCACCGTGTATTTACCGGTTTCGAGCTTTGTTCCGAATCCGCCGCCCATGTAATGCGAGATAACCTGTACATGACTTTCGGGCAATCCCAAACGCTCGGCGACTTCATCACGCACGCCGTAAATCCCCTGCGTAGAATCCCATACAGTTAGCTTATCACCATCCCATTTCACCACGCTGCAATGCGGTTCTGTGGGATTATGCACAGCGGCTTGTGTCGTGTAGTTGTCTTCGACGATGACATCCGATTCAGCAAATCCAGCTTCAACATCTCCTCTCTCATAGGTGATTTCCTCGCCGAAAACCAGACGACCTTCTTCATGGAAAACCGGCGAAGTTTCCTCCGCAGCTTTCATGGTATCGACCACGAACGGCAATACCTCGTAGTCCACCTCAATTAGCTTCAGCGCCCGTTCCGCAATCGCTTCTGTTTCTGCAGCAACGCAGGCGATTTCATCACCGGCATATCTTAGGTGCGGATCAAAAAGGAAGCTGTCGAAATACCACGGGATTTCGGATGTGTTCTCATGGGTAATCACCGCGAGAACGCCCGGTAAGGCTTCGGCTTTGCTCGTGTCGATTCGCCGGATTTTTGCATGCGGATAAGGCGAACGCAACGTGCGCGCATGAGCCATGCGAGGTAGATTAACATCAAAGGTAAATAGCGCCGAACCGCTGACTTTATTGTAGCCATCAACACGGGAAACCGGTTTGCCGATGACCTTCGACGCGTCGGTTTCCTCCATTCGTTGGTTTCCATCAGCGGGAACTTCTGTTAAATGTTCAATCTCGCTGTCTTCAAAGAAGTATTTTGCGCGCGTCAATTTTCGGTTTGTCATGATACCTCCAGACAGGCTATTTGTTGGTTCCAAGAACGGAATCGATGATTTTTGGATACGCAGCGCATCGACACAAATTGCCGGACATCGCTTCTAATACCTGCGGTTTTGTCGGTTTGGGATGTTTGAGAAGAAGCGCTTGCGCGGCCATGATTTGTCCGGGCGTACAAAAACCACATTGCAAGCCATCATGGTTAACGAATGCCTGCTGCAGTGGATGAAGCTCTTCGCCGGAGAGCAATCCTTCAATCGTCGTGACATTGCTGCCTGCGGCATCCAGCGCCAGCATGTGGCATGAATAGACGGCTTTGCCATTCATAAGCACAGTGCAGCT
>CAZADO010000017.1:0-9954 GCA_964483885.1 uncultured Alphaproteobacteria bacterium
AATTTGCCAGTTCCGAGTGATATCCCACTCGCCTGTAACTGGATCACGCCATGAACCGTCTGTATTCGGATAAGCTGCGGCATCAAAGTGAACCGACTCAGAGAGCTTCACTTTCAACTTGAAAGTATCGCCTTCACCAAATCGGAAACCACAGTCATTGTCCACACCGAGATTCCACACGGAAGGCGTCGAACCGGTATTCGGATCTCGAGTTCCGGCTGGTATACCCGTCCAATCGTAGAATTCTGGATTGATATTGTCAACATCCAGATCCGCAAAGACGGAGTCACATCCCACCGAATCCGAGCTATCGATAGTGGTGAACGTCACAAGGACAGTGTCCTGATCATCGAAGTCCACCAATTCGATGGAGTCCATGCCGCCCGTAATGAACCACGTACCATTCCACATAAAGATGAACTGGTAGTACGGGCTCGGGGTCGTAGCATCCCACCAATAATTGGTTAAGCGGCCATGATAGATGGAGTTATCCGCTGCGGCGTCGGTAGTCGGTGTTACAGAGAACAGCGGCCGCCGAACGATACGTTCGCGTGTGCCGTCAGAACTCTTTATCGAGATATGAATCGAGTCACCACCGGCAGGATTAATCGTCATGGAGTCAAGCAACACTCGCATGAAGACGGTATCCTGAACATTATCTTGTGCCCAGTTCAGCGATGCGCTGTAGGCATGATCAAGGTTACCGGGTGATATCGCATTGAAATCAGGTTCCGGCGCAAATGGGAAGCCCAAATTCGCCGCCGAATCAGCCGCCATCGAATCCGGATTATAGAAGAAGAATTGCGGATGCGATGACGCAATACGCGGACATGGCGTCAAACCAAGAATGGCTTCTTGACAACCATCCGGTATCTGATCACAATCATCCTGATAATACATGTTTCTCACGCTGTCATGATCCCATGCGTACACGGCAATTGTCCGGTTCCCGCATTGGTTTGTATCACACTGGCCAATGACTTCCAGTGAATCCAGCTCGTAGTGATTTCCGCCAGTCAGTGTATCTAACGTGTCAATATAAGCTTGCTGAATTCCATTAATACAAACCATCCACTCGGCCAAACCACCGGCGATATGAGTCGAATCGTAGGATACATAGTTAACCCATGTATCTGCGGTATCCAAGAACGGGATACAACCCCAGTCAACCTCAACCCATTCCGCCGTCGTGTCCGTTACAATGTAGACGCACATCGTATCGTCGACGAAGAAGTGCAGCCCACATGAGGAATCCGCACGTGCTATGCGAACCGTATCAATACACGGACCTGAACCATTAAGCCAAATATAGCACGGGTCCGTATATATCATACCAGCGCCGTCTAATATTTGCAACTCTAGACGATATAGTCCATCATTTAGAAGGGTGCTGTCAGGGAACCGGTGTCCCCAATGGAAATCAATTACCGGCCCATTAACATCATTGGCGTAGAATTCAATCGGTGTCCATAGCCAATTCGGTGACCCTGTTATGGAATCCGCATGTGAATAGAACGCCGCAGTATCATTAGGATTCGGCCATGTACCACAACCGAATTCAACGATCCGTTCGACAAGGACGTGATAGTAAAGGTATTCGACCAGACAAGAGTCAGAATCTAAGCCATCGCCTTGGTCGTAGAAACGTTCCGGACGGAAGCGTAGAAGCGGATCCGCTTCGCCGGCATTCCACTGATAGGTCGGATAGCCCGGTTCCGGACCCACTACCGGGACAGGAGCTCCTGAACCCAGCACAATGTTCGTCACCGTCAGAGTATCGGAGAGCACCACCACATCCGGAACACAGGTATCCACCACGGCATGAATCCGGTTGCGTTGTGTGAAGTTCGGCAGAACGGTTGTACTGTCGTTATCCCATCCCCAAATACAGTTATTACCCGCGCGGTCCATAAAGCGGGCAAACGTGAGGCCTACATTAAATCCAAGTGGACAGGTATTTGACAGATCCAGCCAGTAGTCCCAATAGGCAATACCAAATTGAGAAAGGCTGTCTGTTCCCTGCTTGCCATACCAGTCAAATGCGCCATCATCATAAGGGCCATTCGGGAAAGCCCATGTATCTCCTTCCGTGGGAATATAAGGAGGATCCAACAATGGATTGAAATAATCCAATACGGCGACGATATCACCGGTGATTTCATCCGGTTCTGAACGGACGTCAATACCGATGAGGAAGAGGTTCTCCAGACTGTCCGGATCCCCAGCCGCATCGAGACTATCGAGCCAAACGCGGATCGAGTCCGGAGAAATACTCCACCATCTTGCATCCGTACTATCATAGGGCGAGAACCGGCGGCACAGAGTATCTTGCTTGAGGTCCGCTAATGGTCCATCAGGACACACATTGTCAAAACAGAACAGACATGAATCATCCCAGGGTCCGTCGTCATTACTGGCATCGTCAAAGACGAAAATTTCCGGCATGATATCCGCATCCGGATTAATGCAACACTGAATCATCGGCCAATTGACGGTATCAATCGGGATATCTACATATAACAACGTATCGCCTTCAATTCCACCATAGGCCATAGGCCCACCGATCCAAATCCTCCAAGGATATATCAGGCTGTCACCTGGGCTTAAATATGGACTTGTCCCACCAGGAACACTATTGACCGGCCATCTATCAGTTCCCGCTCCACAATCATCCACAAACCATTGGAAGCGAACACCTACCCATGCCGCATCGAAGTTCTGAAGTCGCTCAAGCGTATTACATAAAGTCATGTTTTGACCGGTGCAGTAGTCATAGGTTCCATTTAGTCCGGTCCAACAACTGTCAGCGTAACCTATAGACCAGTAAACTCGGAAGGTATCCCCAACACCCAAATAAGGCCACCAAGGACTGTGGTAATCCGGCCACCAACCCGTCGTATCATTGGGAATATAGTTCCCGTTCACGATATGGCAGGAGTCAATACAAGCTCCACAGCTCCACGGGGGCATGTTGTCAATCCAGCGAAGGACATAGCAGGTATCCCAACACATGGTTGATGGATCACCATAGACATCGCCTGGGTCCCATGTGCAATATCTTACCACAAATGTATCCGTCACACCATTTTCCAGAAGATTTAAGGGATGAACCCTAAGCTTTCCAGTGAAACCGGAATAGACTTGATCACTTCCTGCATCATTTGAAACACAACTCAAATCGATGTAGAACGTATCATTGTCGGCTGTATCCGCTGCGAATACCCACCAGACCGAGTCGTCAATCGCCACAACGTTATCGTTGCGAAATCCACCGTACTCATCCCAGAGAATGGCTCCGCAACCCGAGACCGTATTCACCGAACAGGGTAAAACAACGGTCAGAGGATCGGAACGGCACCAAGGGCCATTATTCATATCGTCGTTGCTCTTCACTGTTATGCTGAAGAGTGCGATATCACCCGCGCTTGCGACGAGGTTTTGCGGATGGAAGATGAGGGTTGCAATGACCAGACAGCTGTCAGTATCAGGAAGACTGTCTAATCCTCTATTCGACGACACCTGTGTCTCCATCCGGTAGAGCTGTACGGGATTACACAAATATGTAATCTGCGGTACCGACGCGTCGAAATCTCCCAAACCCGGGACTGGCCACAGTCCCGCCTTCACGGAGTCCGCGAAACAGAGGTTGTACGCGCCAGTGTTCCCGTTAGGTATGGCGGCCAGAACCGTCACGCGCAGACTGTCGGTGCCTTCATCAATGACACCGTTCGGCGTGGTGCCGACTGAGTCTTCTACGCACTCGATCATTCCGCCATCAATGATGATCTGCGGTTGAGCTAGGGCGCTTGCTCCGCCAAAAAGACAGACCATGAGCGCGCTAAGCACAAAAACATGAAAAAGAGCTGTGGATTTCATCATGAAGCTCTCCTCACTATTTAAAGTTTTTCGATATTCGACTGATCGTGGGCTGAGAACCTTCCGTCCATGCCCTACGGGATTTCCAACGGTGCCATATTTTCCCAACAGGTGAAGCAGTTTCTGCCCGATTCCTGACGATAAAGAGGGTAATGAATTCATCTTTCGTGTAATCCCGTTATTTAATTAAAAACAAATAGGAACAGACGCCACTCTAGGCGACTTCCGATTTTCCCCATTGAAATTTGAACTTTTTCGAACACACTTGTTGCAACCACAAAGCGGCTTCACGCCCATCCTTGAGGTGCGTTCTTGCTCTTAAGTTCCTGAAAGTTTATATCCTATAAAGATTTTGAAATATAACGAATGAAAAAGAATTTGTCAAGGAAAAAGTTAAAATATTTTCACTTAAGTCTAAATTCCGCAATGCCCGAGAAGGGTTATCAGGTGCGGCTTTACCGATTCTTGCCTCTCAGCAAATGCTTTGAAAAAGTCTATGTTAATAATAAAACAATAGTTTGTATAGAAGATTACAGCACCCGACTCAACAGACTGCCGTAAGGCTCACAAGTGTACGCACGACTTTGGCGGCAACAATAGACGAAACTTGGGTAGGATCCCAATGAGGAGCCAGCTCGACCACATCCCAACCGATGATATTCTGTCCTTTCAGTGAGAGAAGCCAATCTTCTAATATTCCATAACTTACACCACCCGGTTCCGGCGTTCCAGTGCCTGGAAAAACGGACGGATCCAGTACATCCAAGTCCACCGTTACGTAAACAGGCCGGTCGGAAATCCAACGAGGGATGTCATCCGCGTTAGCCTCCAAATTCCGGCACTCTCTGCAAAACTCGTACTCTTCTAATGTACCTGACCGGGTGCCCACTTGCAAAATTCGTGACGGATGTAACAAGTCCGCAATACGCCGAATCACTGTCGCATGACTCAGTGGATCATCTAAGTACTTGTCTCTTAAGTCCAAATGCGCGTCAAATTGAACCAGTACCATATCAGGAAAAAAAGCATGTGCTGCCTTCACAAGCGGCAAAGAAATCAAATGTTCGCCACCTAAAGCGGCAGGAATTTTCCCTTCCGTCAATAAATCCCTTGCCACCGTCTCGATTTGCAAGAGGGTGCCGGCTTTATCACCATGAGATATTTCCAAATCCCCCAAATCACAAAAAGCACAATTATCCAGATCGATTTTCGTTCGGGAGTCGTAGGTTTCCAGAACCTGCGAGGCTTCCCGAATTGCCGCAGGACCAAATCGCGCTCCAGGCCGGTAACTGGCCGTGCCGTCATACGGGCAACCGAACAACATCACTTTCGCCCCTTCATGCTCCTTGCGAGCTCCCAAGAAAAGTGATGTTGGAATAAATTCTGACCGGCGTGCATTCATCCGCAAGCCAATCCTATATTAGACACCTGTGCTTTTCTTTCCTTATCCGCGTTATTCACGACTCTGAACGTTCCTCTTCGCAAGCGCCAAGCAAAGCCTTTTTAACAAAAGCAGGCATGACAAAAGCAGAGCTTTGGTGTTCTTTTGTGTAGTACTGGCAAAGAGACACAATGTGCGTTTGACGGTCTATATTGACGACAGAAAGTGGATCAACGGTGTCTGAAGCCGCAAAGAAGCTCCATGATCCGGTTGGATAGGTTGGAATCGGAGCACTATACCAGCGCACGATCCGGAAGTGTTTTCGCAGTTTTGAATAGCAGCGTTGCAGGATATCCAAGCTGTTCCAATAAGGTCCTGCTTGTGTCGCAAAAATGCCATCACGTCCCATCGCATCCTTCACTCGCTGAAAGTAATCATCCGAGAATAACGATTCTCCCGGTCCTACAGGATCGATTGAGTCAGACAGAATAACATCAAATTGTTCCTTCTGCGACTTCAGGAATTCAAATCCATCCGCGAAAGAAATCGCTACGCGTGGATCATCAAGCGACTGCGTGTGACTTTTAAAATGTTCTCGGCATATTTTCACGACGACTTCATCCAGCTCAACCAAAGCCACTGTTTTGACTTCCGGGTGCAGCAACACTTCCCGTATCGTTCCCCCATCTCCTCCTCCAATCACGCAAACGCGTTCAGGACGGGAATGCGCGAGAAGTATCGGATGCACGAGCATTTCATGATAGACGAATTCATCCTTTTCTGTCGTCATGACACAGCCATCAATGACCAACATTTTCCCGAACGGAACGGTTTCCACAACCGCAATACTCTGGAACTTCGACTGAGCCACATCCTTAACGCTGTGGATTCTCCAACCCAGTCTCGTATCTCCATACGTCTCGGAAAACCACGTGTCAAGAGATCTTGCCAATGTTTTGTTTTTATTGGTCATAAACAGGTCTTTAGATAGCTTCTAATAGAATCCATTGGGACAATCCCAATGAATAGTCTTCTCCAAACCCTATTATTATGTTTTGTCACTATCATTCAATATGGATGCGTTCTATGTTGCCGTTAATCCAACAGCACGACACCAGCAAAAGCTGTCGCGATTTGACTAACTGTCGCATCCACAGAAGTACTCACAATTTCTTTAAGGTTATAACCGCGATTTTCAAAGGCGTAGCGCACAAAAGACCGTGCGATTTCCTCGCAATCCTCAGCAGCTTCGCGGCTGTGATATTCCATAATAACCCCCGGAAGATCATTCCGCTGAGGCACACCCACTGCCACAGCGGCGGCGACGCGTTCGCCCGGGATGACACCCGTTTCATAACTGTATGCAATGGGAATCAAAGCACCATAGGGTAATCGGACAGGGGAAATTTGTTGGGAGTTGGGAGGAAGAATGGAACTGATACGAATGAGATTCGTATTGCCAATACCGGCGGCAAGAAGCGCATTATCGAAAGAATTCAATGGAGAAGGTCCTTCCGCGCTTCCACTAACAAGAAAGAACTTGTCCGGCAACGAAAAAATCATTTACAGCGCCACCGGTTCTGGTTTGAACGGCAGTTTCTGACCATTGGCGACTTCCAGCATTCCCCGTTTCATCTCCATGGCAGAAAAATTGCCTGCTTCCAAAGCATCACGCAGATACTCGAAGGCGATTTCGGGATTAATTTCTTCCCCGCAGGTAAACAGATCCACGGCGGCATATCCATACTCCGGCCAGGTGTGTATCGCCAAATGCGATTCGGCAATGACCACCACACCGGATACACCGTGCGGATTAAACAGATGGAAAGCTTCTTGAACGACGGTAGCGCCGCAAGCATTCGCTGCTTCACGCATCGCACGCTTAATTAATGCCGTATCGTTCAATTTGTCAGGATTGCAATGGTAATATTCAACGACAATCTGGCGACCAAGAGCCTGCATCTCTCTGTTCTCCTTACAATAAACGACCTGAGGTTAATCTTCCTTCAGGAATCCTTATTTTAGAAAACGGGAAAATACCCGCGACTGTCCTTCACCAAATCTCTACTCAATACTTTGTTTTACAAGTATTTAAAACATCGGTGGCGTCGTTATCCAAAGCAACTTCGCAAGGCGCTTACCGCTGTTTTCGAGGTAGTGTTCCCGCGTGGCTTCAAAATAGAAGCATTCTCCCGCGCGAGCCTGATATGATTTCGTTCCAAAGAAAACCGTCACAATTCCCTGAAGCACAAAACCAAACTCCTCACCCTGAAAAGGTTTCAGGGTTAGGGAACGCTGCCCTGGAGCCAATTCCATCAGTGCCGGTTCCATACGGCGATTCGTGGCTCCGGGAATAAGCAATTCAAAAGATTGGACTCCTTCTTCAGCAAGCGGCGTGCGCTGATCGATCTGATAGATAATAGGTTCTTCGGGATCTTCTGCAAAGAAATCTGTGACCTTGACATTCAACACCTGAAGAATATTCAGGAGGCTGTCCACCGAGATAGAGGTCTGTTCCCGCTCAAATTGCGAAATGAAACCCTTGGTAAGATCAGCACGTTCCGCCAGCTCTTCCTGAGTTAAATCACTTGCAATTCTGAGGTTGCGTATCCGCTCACCAATCTTCACACGAACCTGTCACAGTATATTAAACCGGGAGTTCATTTTAGTGTCCCTTAATATAGCATTAGAAACATAAAAGTCAAGAGTTATTTTTGCGATTTCTTTTCTCAACACACTGTTTTTTAGACACAGATTATAACTCTATACTAAACAAAGGAGAACAGTTTATCGAACTTGACCGTGGTGTCGCAAATAGCATAAACACGGGTTTTTTCACAAATTTCTTTCAGTTTCTTTGTCGAATCGTATGTTCAATGACATATTACCCGGTCCCAGCCTACATGTGCGTAGAAACAAATCCTGCCCTTTTGACTTCAAAGCTTGCGTTTCGTATATTGCGTGCGATGTTGGAATTTCGATTGCAGCGTGTGACGCGGCACAAAACCTATAGAAACAACTCGAATTCTGTGAAAACCGTCGTCGCGCTTGATACGGTTACCGCAGACATTTGCTCGAATTGCATCACGTGCATTTTAGGACCATCCGGCAGCGGAAAATCGACACTCCTCCGGCTTCTCAATGGACTTGAAAGCCCCGATGACGGAGAAATCTTCCTTGGGGAAAAGCCACTGACGGATTACTCACCTCGTGAACTCCGCCGCCGAGTCGCGCTGGTTCCTCAAGCTCCCGCGCTGTTTGATATGACGGTCGAGCAAAATCTTCGTTTCGCCTTCCTCCACGATCAAGAGGCTTCGCAACCTTCAACGGAACGTATCGCCGACGTGCTGCAACTTGCGAATCTTGATCCGGCAACCTTTTTAGACCGTCCGACATCAGCGCTGTCACTCGGAGAGAAACAGCGTGTGATGCTTGCGCGCGCTTTGCTGCGTTCTCCGAAAGTTCTACTCCTCGATGAGCCGACGGCGGCTTTGGATACACAATCGACAGCTATCATCGAATCAAGCATCCGGAAACTCAACACAAACACCCAAATTACATGTATTTGGGTGACGCATTCTCCCAAGCAAGCCCAGCGTCTTGCCGACCGGATTCTACTACTGAAATCCGGCAAAGTTGTCTTTGAGGGAAGTGCCGCAGACGCAAAACCTCATTTGGAAGAGCTCGAAAATAATCTCGAAACATGAACTACATTGACCTGACATATATTGATCTTGCGATTGCCATCAGCCTTTTGGCACTGGCGGCAATTGTGTTGTGGCGGGAGCGGTTAGGGCTTGTGAGGGATTTTTTGTGGGGTTCTGTTCGGGCGTTTGTTCAGCTTTCGCTGGTTGGATTGGCACTAAAATGGATTTTCGCCGCGGATCATCCGTTGCCGGTCGCCGGATTCCTACTCCTTATAATAGCGGCGGCCACATTAACAGCCGGGAGACGGCAAAAACGACGATTGCCACATTCTTTTCTCCTCTTGGCCGGAGCCATCGCAAGCGGCGTCGTTCCGGTTTTGGCTATCGGCGTTTTCTTCGTTGTACGTCCGGAACCATTTTGGCAAGGGCAATACCTACTGCCTTTGGCTGGAATGACAACAGCGGGTGCAATGAACGCCGCGAATCTCACGTTGAACCGGCTTGCAGGAGAAATGAAATCCCGGCAGCATGAAATAGAAGCGGTACTTGCGTTAGGACTCAGCCCACAAACAGCCGTGCGAACTCTCACGCGAGATGTCGCTCAGGCTGCTTTGATTCCGACGATAAATGCTTTGTTAGCAATGGGGATTGTACAACTGCCCGGGATGATGTCCGGGCAGATTTTGGCGGGAGTGCCGCCGGTGGCGGCGGTCAAGTATCAGATTGTGATTCTATTTATGATTTCATCAGCGGCGGTTTTGACGACGGTGCTGACACTTCGCTGGGCAACGCATCTGTATTTTACGAAACGGGAGCAGCTCCGCTACGAGCTCGTCGCCTGAGATAAGCTCTTTAAACCCACAAGCCGCCATGCACATTAATCACCGTGCCATTAATGTAGTCCGCACGAGGAGATACGAGGAATAGAACTGCATCTCCGATGTCCGCCGGACTGCCGATGCGGTCAACCGGGACTTCCCTCGGCATCCATTCCCGTCTTGAGGGAGTCATGGCATCATTCTCGACGAATCCGGGATTCACGACATTGGC
>CAZADO010000018.1:0-6336 GCA_964483885.1 uncultured Alphaproteobacteria bacterium
TGTTGAACCACGCAGCGCTCAATAGACGCAACGCTCACGTGATTCATTGCAAGCAATGTGATGCCTCCAATGAGAATCACACCTGCGACGAGAATGGTGACGACTTTGCCCACACTATTCCTTTAAATAAAAACTTAGAAACAAACCCTGCCTTTACTCTTTAGAATCCTAAAGAGATCGGGGAAACTTTTGCACGACGGATAGAACGATTGTAGGTTTCGCCAATGGGATCCGTCGCTTCGACCTCAAGTACAATCTCGATGGTGCGAATCGTGTCCACGGCCATCGTTTCGTTTCCCCGGTTATCATACCCAATCAATTTGAATGCTACGACCCCTAACGCGATTCCCTGCTGCGGAGCGTTATTGATGGTTCGGTAGAGAAAACGATCGTGCGGATTTGATGTTTGCGCTGGGGCTGTTGTATCCGAAAGGCTGTATTCGATTTTATCAACCGAACCATCATCTCCCAAATCGGCGAGAAATGTGATTCGCGTCGAATTGAACAGCTTGATAGGCTCTTCGCCGATCACACGATGTCCGATTTTCGAGAAATCATCACGCATCACGGCAATGAGTTCATCAGCGGCACGCTGCGAAACGTAGCCTGAGGAAAGCTCGTGATGGCTTCGGGAAAGATTCAAGTTCAATCCCAAGATATTCAGCATCAAGAGACCGCCGATGATGAACGCGCCTTGTGTGTCGAGCAGACTCATGATTCCTCAGTAATAAGTAAACAGATGATCAAGTGTGACGGCATAATCCAGATAGTTGCTGCTGATGGTCACGGTAAATCGCTTCATAAACGTGCGATAGCTGACATCTGAGATGCCGCTTTGCAACGTACCATCGGCGTAATTGACCTGTATCTGCGCCCGAAAATCAGCTCCGCTTTCCTGCCATGATTTATCAAGTCCGTTGAAGTCATCAATATCATCGAGTATCGGATAGCTTTCAGAACTCTCCACTCCCAGCGAATCCGGGGATGTCAATCCATTGGGAGATACGATAGGACCGGAAAGGCAGGCTTCATCAAAAGCACGCGTTCGCGCCTCCTCGATAAATCGTTCAGCATGCAGCATTGCCCGCGGCAGAATTTCACTCTCGACCATCGTCCTTTGATGAGTATGAATGCTGCGATAGATCCCCAAAGTCGCCATACCGAAGAGGATGGTTGCTCCGATAACCAGCAGCATCTGACCGTGACTCATGCCTTCTCCCTTAACGCAGGCGTGTTAGAAATTTCGCGTACACCGCTGAATTTCTTCGAGTGTCGTGACGCCGTCCAGCGCTTTTTTCAGTCCATCCATTCTCATCGTCTGAAAATTCTGGTGTCTTGCGATTTGGCGAATTTTCTCCGGCGTCGAATCAATAAAAATCTGTTCGCGGATTTCGTCTGTGACGACAAGTAGCTCGTGAATGGCGGTTCGCCCTTTGTATCCTTCTCCTTGGCACGCCTTGCACCCCTTTCCGTGGAAGAATACGAACGAACTGTTTGACGACAAACCAAAATCATGAAGGATTTCCGGTTTTGGTTGATGTTCTTCGATGCACTCCGGGCAGATGCGGCGCACGAGCCTCTGTGCCAATACACCGATTAAGGACGGCCCCACCCATACGGGAGGAATGCCCATATTCACTAAACGCGGTATCGCTCCGATGGCATCATTCGTATGCAGCGTGCTCAAAACGAGATGACCGGTGAGCGCTGCTTCCGCCGCCACGCGCCCCGTCTCCACATCACGGATTTCTCCCACCAAAATAATATCCGGATCCTGTCGCAAAATTGACCGCAGCGCATGTGCAAACGTGATATCTCTATCCGCATTCACCTGAATCTGGTTAATCGATTCCTGACGATATTCGACGGGATTTTCGATGGTGACAATATTGACGTCCTCGCGATTCAGTTCCTTGAGCGCGGCATAAAGCGTCGTTGTCTTTCCGCAGCCGGTCGGGCCGGTCACGAGAATGATTCCGTTCGGCTGAACAATGAGCTTTTCGAAAATCACCAAATTCTCTTTCGAAAATCCCAATTCACGCATCTGCAAAGACGTGTCCTCCATGCGCAGAATCCGCATCACGACTTTCTCTCCATTAATCGTCGGAATCGTGCTGGTTCGAATATCGAATTCGAGATCGCCCATCGTCAAATCGATGCGACCGTCCTGCATAATGTTCCGTTCGAACATATCCATACCACTGCGATTTTTGACAACCGCCACGAGCGGCGCGGCCAATTCCCGCGAAAAGCGAGCCATCTCATGCAGCACGCCATCCACACGGTAGCGCACTCGAAAATAATCCTCCATAGGTTCGAGATGGATATCGCTGGCTTTCTTTTTAACCGCTTTCCATAGGAGAATTTCCGATAGCTCGAAAAGGCTGGGCACTCTTTCTTGCAGTTGCTTCGGGCTTAAATTCGCGCTCTCGCGGAGCAGGGATTCCGCTTCAGCTACATTGATGCGGTTCTCGATTTCCTCGATAGGAGTCTCCAAGAGCTCCCGACTCTTTACGGCATCCTGAAAATCTCGAAGCGTTGTCACGACAGGAACGATGGCACGTCCAAGTCTGTCTTCGAGAGTTTTCAGCAGTGACTTGTACGGCGGCCCGACGAGGGCGACGGTGAGTTCTTCGCCGATTTCGAAAACCGGCAGTAAGTGAAGCCGACGGCTCAGTTCCGCAGGCAAGATACCGGCAGGAGCCGTCGCGATTTCTTCCGTGATTTCCATTCGCGGAATTGCAAATGTCTCAGCGATGATGTCCGCAAGATCATCTTCGCGTATGAGGTTATGAGACAGAAGATGGCCTGCCAGAGATGTCTCAAACTGTCGAGGATCAAGCTGCCCAGCAGCTCGTTCAAGCTGCGCTTTACTGACCAGCTTTCTTTCTGAAAGGACTGACGCAAGTACTTCGTCTTCAGGGACAAGGCTCATTTGGACTCCTTGCCGAAAAGTTTGTCCAAGTCTTCCTGCTCAAGATTCTGTCGGGAACCGGCGACATCGAGCGTCTGGCGGCGGTGTTTATTGATTTTTTCCAATTGAGAAAGTTCTTCCGTCGATAGAGAAGACGCAGACTCCTGCATGACAGAAGCGGCTTTTGGTGTTTGCGATGCGGCATCCCGAGGTTCGCTATCGACGAGTTTTAGTCCACATCCCCCGCAGAAGAGCGTTCCCATTTCATTCGCAAAACCGCACTGCGAACAAAAGGCCACAATTCGGCGGCCGCAATTTTTACAATAATGTCGCTGCGGAGAGTTCGGAGTCCCGCAGTGCTTGCAGGAATTCATGAGCGCGCTTCCTCATGCATCTGCCAGCCGAGTTCCGACAGGACATCGGAGATTTTCTCGCGAGTGAACGGCTTCAGGATATAATGATTCGCTCCGATTTCTTTGACCTGCAGGATTTTCTCCGCGCTGCTAAGAGAACTCAGAATAATCACGCGAGTATCCGGATTCTCTTCGCGAATCTTCATCAGAACCTGAACGCCGTTCATTCTCGGCATAATTTGATCCAGAAAGATAAGATTCGGCGATTCTTCCTGAAAGAGACGCCATCCCTCTTCTCCGTCCGATGCTTCAACAATAGCTGAAAATCCGAGCTTCTTGAGAATGGTGCGCACGAGAAGTCGAACATGCATCGAATCATCAATCAGGAGAACTTTGGTTTCATGGGGTAGCATAGGCCGCCTGCAGCATTTCTCGTTCATGGTTTATTTCTTGAATCGTCGATGGAAGAATTATCGTGAACGTCGATCCTTCCCCCATTTGACTTGTCACGTGAATTCGTCCTTGATGCTGTTCCACAATTTGTTTGGCAATGGCAAGCCCTAATCCTGTGGAAGACTCGCCTGCGGTCGGTTTGGCATATCCTTTTTGAAACTTCTGAAAAATTTTCAGAAGTTCTTCTTCCGGAATACCCTGACCTATATCTTGAACAGCGATCCGGAGGAAGCCATCCTCTTTGCTGACACTTACAACGACACCGCTGTCGGGTTGGGAGAACTTTGCCGCATTCGTCAGAAGATTCTCCAAAACTTGAGCTATTCTTTTTCTGTCAAACACCCAGCTTTCCGGAGCATCGTCCAAATTCAGTTGATAACGGATCTTCTTCTGATTGAAAAGCAAATTCATCTGTGCGATAATCGGTTCCAAAAATCGGCGCAGCTCAACATCCGCAGGATGAATCTCCACCCGACCGCTTTCGAAGCTGGATAAATCAAGCAACTCGCTGAGCATCGTTAGAACTTCGGAAATAAGCGTCTTTGTATTCAAAAGAAAGCTCTTCGGTTCTTCAGCCAAATCCTTCAATTCCTCGATTAAATAATCCGTGTACATGTCCACAGCGCTGATCGGGTTGCGTAAATCATGTGCGACGATACCGACCATCTCATCTTTGAGATTGCTCAATTCCTCCAATTGTTGATTTTTTTGCTGGAGTTGGTGAGCTAAATCACCAACCTGTTTGAAAGCTCCCTTGTAACTGGTGGCCGCAACGGAGAGGTTTTCATTCTTCTCCTTCAACTCCCGATGGAGCGTAGCCAGACGTACACCTGTACGGATGTTCGCCAGAAACGTCAGGTGATGATAGGGCATGATGACAAAATCATCTATCCCCGCTTGGAACGCCGCCGAAATCTCTTCCCATTGCGCTGAGGCCGTCAGAAGCAATGCGAACAACGTTTGATCGGGAAACTCACGGCGAAGCTTCAGGAAAGATTCAATCTGCGCAAGTGTGTATGACGGCTTGTAAAGAAGTAGAACATCCACCGGAACATGCTTAAGAATTCTTCGAATGCCCCTTTCCGTCCTGCAGCAAATCACTCGCGAATCGGTGGGAGCGATATCTCTTCGGATTTGATGCGCCGTATTTGTTTCATCGCCGACATAAAGAATCACCGCTTGTTCAGACGGCCAACCTAATGAAATAAAAGCATCCTTTGTCATTGAAAATAATCCCTCTCCTGTCGCCTCGAAAAGCAAAACTCCTATTTAAAGCGATTTTGCATTTGTTCAAAGTCTTTTCGCTGCGATTCTTCAAGCTGATTTCGCTTCGAAAATCGCGTAGATGCATCCTCGACGAGATGAGCGCGCATCAGAATGACAAGTTCACGCGTCTCTGTTTCATCACGGCTGTAGCCGAAAAGATAACGTAATCCGAAAACCCACCACGGCAAATCCTTTACATAGGGAATTCCTTTACGAATCGTCGTATTTTGAGTGACATAAAGCCCGCCGATAGCCGTTTGCTCTCCATCGTACAGTAATACTTCCGTTTCGGTTTGTGTTTTATTGACAATCGTAGAAGCCAAACTTGGAACGACCGTCGAGCGCTCCGCATGGATATCCAGATGAATGTAGGGTCGCTCCTCTCCGAAAACAAGTATGGGAATCACTTCGAGGATGGTTCCCGCCGAATAGAATTGCTCGACGGTATTTCCGGCAAAATCAACACTCCTAACCGAGAAATCCTGCCCCACTTGAATGCGGCCTGTTTTTCGATTGGCCACCGTCACTTCAGGTCGAGCGATGATTTGGCCTTTGTCGAGAGATTCCAGCGTTCGCATCAACGCTTCCACATCCACTTGAGTCCCTCCCCTTGTGCCGCTTCCCCCTGTGGAAATCGAGAAAATAGAATTGCTGAGCTCGTTTGCAGCGGTACCATCCGTCTGAATAAAAAGTTTTCCATCCACAAGACTCGACCAGTTGATGCCGAATTCCCGGAGTGTCTTGCGGTCTCCTTCAAAAAAGACCGCCTCGATTTTCACTTCGCGCGTATCAGCCGTCACGCGAGTCGGATCCTCTGCGCCCGATGGGATAAACAGCGGTTTCCCGTCCCGGCCTACTTTGGGCCGGAAGACAAAGAAACTCTCGGCGGTCTCCAGATACCACAATTGATTGCGCGCAAGCAGGATTTCCAGAGCATCCCGCCAATAGCGATGGAAAATATCAACTCCAATCGGCTGCTCGCGGTTTGCAGGATCCAAAATCGTCTTGCCTGTTGCCGTCATCGCGACATCGGAAAGAATCTCGAACGCTTCCCACAGCGGCAGTTCGGCACTTAGCGTGACTATTTGTTCCGCAGGTGTGTAACTCCTTGGAGGTTTGTCCGCCGCCCAGAGCATTCCCACTCCTGTCACAAAGAGGAATCCTATTATCCAATTATGCTTCATTGTCTCGTTCTCCACATGCCGACTCCGTTCACACTAAAGACGATTTTTCCATCCTCATCGACTGGTGTAATCTCAATGATACCATTTTCTAAATCAATCTGCGTCACTTCTCCCTCGAAAACCTGATCCCCTCGGTGCAATGTAAAAAGTTTTCCTGCTGCATCGC
>CAZADO010000019.1:0-4414 GCA_964483885.1 uncultured Alphaproteobacteria bacterium
GGCGGTTCGGAGGTAACGCTGACGTGGAATTCTCCGGGCTGCGCGACGCTGGGACTTTTGAGCTACAATGTGTACCGCGATTACGCAAAGATCGATTCGGGAATCACCGAACTTTCCGCGACAGATGATTTGGAAGGGATGCCGTATGACATCTACACGTATCATGTAACAGCGGTTTATTCGGAAGGTGAAAGCGGCTATTCGAATGGCGTACCAGTGGACTACACAGGTACTCTGGAACCCGTGACGGATGTTACCGCATTTGCTTCGGGTACGGACATTGAACTTCATTGGACAGCGGCGTCAGGCGCAACGAGTTACAATGTCTATCGGATTTCCGATCCCAGCGCGATGCCCACCCCCGGCGACCTCATCGGCTCTCCGACCACTCCCGGCTATACCGATGAAGATGTTCTGCTGACTGAAGAGAGAGCGTTCTACGTGATTGTTGCGGTGAACTGACGGTTTCCGAATACAACAAAAGAAAATCACAACGGGACAGGCAAACGCCTGTCCCGTTGTTTTTCGGCGAAGATTCAAATGTTGGTTTTGTTTTTTCCGGAAAAGTGCTTATTTGAAACGAAAAGCCCCGCGTAAAAACACGGGGCGATAAAAAATCTGAAATCTCTGAATTGGGATCTATGGTGTTTTTGACGTGCCCGCCCAGCCATCATGTACTTGCCGAAGCCAATCGTCTTCGCTGGATTCCTCGACGGAGTTCTTATGGACGATTCTGACTTTTGGATTTGGGGTGCGCGGCTGATTTTTGACCCAGCCGTCAAAGAGACCCATATGTTGGATGAGCGAGTCTGCAAATGAATTCCAAGGTGTCAAATGCGATTCCTTTCTCGGGCAGTTTTTCTATCGTGCTGTAAATACAAGATTTGATGGTCAGGTGCCTTTCAGCAGGCGTCAATATAGCAAACGCAATTCTAATATGCAAGTTCCCGCAAGCATCTAATACTGACCCGATCAGGCGAACCGCAGTGCGGCACTACTGTATGACACCGTCATTTAAACAGCCGAAGGTGCGAGAGATGGCTCGTGGGGATTATGGGATTTGCAGCGTTGCTCTGAGAGATGGGGATTTCGAATAGCATAGCAATATAGGCATTGGTGGCCGCAGGTGTCGTACACGCCGATGTCTCTGCTGACGGTACACAGGCATTTTTTTCGCTGGCCGGGATCTTTCTTCTGTGGAAAAGGTTTATTGAAAAGCTGCTGGAGAAGCGCGCCATCAATGCAACTGCCGGAAGCAACGCCTGATTCCGTGAGGTCGAGTTCTTCCGCGCAGCTTTGGATTACCATATGATTCGCTCGAGCGATTTTAGCAAGTTTTGCGGTTAGCGAAGGCGCTTGAGCTGCAACCGTGTCCCTGTTATAGATGATAAAATCATCCTTTTCGAGCTCGGATAATCGGCGTATAACGAAACCATAATAATCCAGAAAACTGATAATCACTCGCTGCGTGTACCCGTGCAAAACTGAGGCAAGTTTTGTAAAATTATCGAGATGGAAAGCTTCGTCCGTCTGATTACTTAGGACAATGGGATCATAGCGCCAGATGACCCGCTCGCTGCCAAGTCTTCCAGCAAGTTCTTTGAACATCTGAAGACGATTTTCCAGCGGCGGTAAGCGCTTTTCGAGCGGAGAGCTGTAGGGTGTCAGGGTGTAGAGAAAGATGAACGGATACCCGCGGGATTCGATTTCTTGAAGATGCGGCAGCAAGGATTTTGGATACTTCGTCCAGAACACAAATGCATCCACGTCTTCGGGTTTTAGACTGACGCGGAACGACTCGCGTGGTTTCATCGGATGCGGCACAACACAGAAGCCTTCGCGCAGCTGGTTCATCAACCAGTCGCCATAGAAGGCGGGAATATCGGTTCGTCTGCTGGCGCTGATAATCATCTATCGAAGCGGTTTTTCAGGAGCTAATATGTTCGTATCATCATTGAGAACCTGCAAGGAAATCGTTGCCGGTGATGCAACGATTCTGCGGGAATTGCTGCATCCCGGCAAGCAGCCAATAGCACTTCATTACAGTCTGGCACATGCCCGGCTGTCGCAGGGAAAAGCGTCGCTTAGGCACCACCTGCACAACAGTGAAGTCTATTACATTTTAGAAGGACGGGGGCGGATGCACATCGATGACGAAGCACACGTCGTCCAAGTCGGTGATGCGATTTACATCCCGCCCGGAGCGCAGCAATCTATCGAGAGCCTTGGGCCGGGAGACTTAGCGTTTCTCTGTATTGTGGATCCTCCGTGGCGCGCCGAGGATGAGACAATTGAACCGTGAGCCCGCTACGGTGAAACGGCAATGGTACTGGGCAGCTTCTCTTTTTCGGATAGAGCGATGTAAATAGAGAGGAGCACGACTATTCCGCCTGTTATCGTAAGCCACGTAGGAATCTCGCCGAGAAAAATTGCTGCCAGTATCGCCGCGCCAACCGGTTCGCCGATAATAACAAGACTGACCGAATAGGCCTTCAAATAGCCGATAGCATACATCAGCAAGGTGTGACCGATAAATGTCGGTACAAGGCCGAGCACCAGCAGCGCCCGCCATGAAGCCGCGTCAAATCCCACCAAAGGCACTCCGAAAACTCCCGCAATCAAAAAAAGAAAAACCGAATTTGCGATTTGTACTGTAAGAATAAATGGTATTATAGGCGTTCGTTGCCGAAGCCTGCGGGCGCATAAGGTATAGATTGTCCCGCAAAGCGAGGCACCAAGTGCGAGAAAATTTCCCTTAGGAGTCGTCACGCCGCCATGCGAGAGAGATAATCACAATCCCTACCACTGCGCCGAGCAATCCCCATACGGCACGCTTAGACACGCGCTCTCGAAAAAGGAGGTGTCCGAAAATCGCGACAAAGATCGGCTGCGTATTGGTCAGTACAACGGATGCGGCGACAGACGTATGGTGAAGACTCGAAACGAAAAGGATGGTGCTAATCGCAATAATGAAGGTAGCGGCGCTGATGAGCAGGAAATCTCTAAGTTGAAATCCACGCCATTGGTCTCTGACGGCAGGGATGACGAAAAGAGGCAGGAAAGCGATTCCGGCAAACGCCGCTCGCCAAAAAGCCACGGCGACCGGAGGTGCATCGGCAAACCGGATAAAAAGAGCGGAAGCGGCTACCGCCAGAAATGCGGGCAGCAGCGCGAGGCGGGGATTGGCAAACTTCGGATTCATGGAAGGTAAGACGATACTGGTTGGCTCTGTAAAAGGGCATTTAGATCTTATGAATGTTAATCCGCAATCGCGCTGGGAATGACGTCTTTTTCATGAACGGCGCAGAGAATTGAGGCTAATACAACTATGCCGCCGATAACGGTCAGCCATGATGGTATTTCCGCGAGGAATATCGCTGCGAGCAACGTGGCGCCGACGGGTTCTCCGACAATCGCAAGGCTGACCAGATAAGCTTTCAGATAGCCGACCGAGTACGTCAGCAGCGTATGCCCGATAAATGTCGGTATTAATCCAAGCAGCAGCAGTGCTTTCCACGAATTGAAATCGAATCCCGTCAGAGGAATCGTAAAGATTTGCGCAAAGATAAAGAGGTAAATCACACTGGCCAAATGAACAGTAAACTGAAAAGGAACCAACGGTGCGGTTCTCCGGAGTGTCCTGGCGCACAGTACGAAAAGAGCCACCGTAATCGCAGCGGCGATGGCAAGGAGATTCCCTTTCAGTGTTGCACTGCCTCCCTGAGGAAGAGAAATAAGCACCGCGCCTGCGATGGTGCCTATGAGTCCCAGCGCGGCGCGGTGGGATATCTTTTCACGAATGAGAAACGCCCCGAGGAATGCCGTGAAAATCGGCTGTGTGCAGGTCAAGACGGTTGAAGCGGCAACAGAGGTGTAGCTCAGGCTGGTAATAAAGAGGATATTGTGAATGGCAATGATAAATGTCGCGCCGCAAATCGCGAGAAAAGTCTTCAATGACAGACGACTCCATTGCCGCCAAACCGATGGAATAGCGAAGAACGGCAGGAAAGCAATGCCTGCGAAAGCGGCTCGCCAAAATGCCGCCGCAAGCGGAGGCACGTCAGCGAGCCGGATGAAAAGCGACGACGCTGCCACTGCCATAACAGCCGGCAGCAGCATCAATCGTGGACTAACCGGAGGATGATCCACTATAAAAGAAAGCTATTTTTTGCCCTTTGGATAAGCATTCCAGATTCGGATGGCCAGCACAAGCCCGATAAGCGCAAACGGAACAAGGAACGGCGGCCAATAATGCCAATTCTGCGTGGTCAGGAAGCCGAGACTGAAGGATTGCAATCCTGTTCCCAGATAGACAAATCCGTCAATGAGTCCCACAGCAGTCGCCGCTGCGCGCCGCCCGCCGAAATCCATGGTTGCCGTGCCGGACAACATCCCATGTGTCCCGATGACACAG
>CAZADO010000020.1:0-5471 GCA_964483885.1 uncultured Alphaproteobacteria bacterium
TTCAAATCAACCAAAAGTTAAATCACAAGCTTTTTCTGCTATGGATAAACCGCCTGAATTATATAGTAGTAATCGTTGCCGCTGCTTAGAATTCCCGTATCACGAAAGCTCGTGTCGCTGACTACCTGCACGAAATTGCCCAGTCCGTCAAAGCAAGGGTCAACATCGCGATAAACATTATACTGTGAAACTGTGATGGGCAATCCATTGATATCTTCCGTCACCGGAGACCAATGCAAGACGATATCCGGCGCGTCCGGAGATATAACAAGGTCTTCTACAGCGCGCGGAGCAGCAGGTTCGGTATCGACGTAAAACCGGTGATGCGCATCCGGCCCATAACGCGGCTCGTGCGTCCAGTTGCCTTGCGTATTTTTTGCAAAGATAAAGTAACGTACATCCGTGCCTACCGCTTGAGCCGGAATCTCTGCGGCGAACGAATCGGCGGCAGTCGCACTCATCGGCGCACTATTCCACGGCCAGATTCCATCCGTGCTCCAATAAACAATCAGCGAGTCCGTATCGAGCGTGCCGAGCGATACGATGCGAGCCGCTATCGTATATGGCCCCGCTGTCGTTATGGTATCGGCCATCGGCGGATGTTCGATGCGAATGAGATGAGGATGAACCACGTCTTTCGTCACGCAATGAATGGCTCCCGAGGAACCGATAATGCTATTGCAATCGAAACCGTAAATCTCATAACCGGGCATATGCTCTTCATAGAGTCGCAACGCTTGAGCGTCTTCCGTGCGATTGTAGATGGGAACGAGTACGGTGTTATTGACAATCAGCGAGTTCGTATAGGTGTAGGGAGTGCTATACCACTCTGGCGCGGGAATGCGAACAATGTCGAGAGGCCGACCATAAGGATCGGTGAGCGTTTCCAGAATCGCGATACAATCATCCATATCATCGTTGTACGAACTTCCGTCCGGATATTCATTAACGATAACCGTATGGTCATTTAGGAATTTCATGCTCATATCGATATGGTCAATGCCGTAAAATTCGGGGAAGTAGTTCACGGTATCGAGATTCATATAGTCTTCGAAAATCTGATTGATTTCCGATGGTGTCATCCCTGAATTCTCGCTGTAGGTTAGCTCGGAAGCAAATCCGCTCTTCCAGCCATCCACCATAAAATTGCCACCGGTATGCGTGATGTCCGGCCCATAGTAATCAACACCGAAATAGGTCGCCAACCATTCGGGAATCGCATCATCCAGAGGCCGGGGTCGGTTGTAGTCCCAGTCAACAATCGCCCTGTCCCACGTATTCTGCTGCCATATCCACCACGGTCCGTAATCGCGAATCCAGACGCTGTTCGTCGAGCGCTGCATGAATATCATCGAATCAGTCGGACAACCGTTACTGGCAAGAAAACTTTTAATGGAGCTGGTATCGCTGTAGCTGCTGACGATCATATAAATGCGGACATCATCGGCGACAGGCGTCAGGAAATTCGCCCAGAGTGTGTTCCAACTCGACGAATACGGCCAGCGTACGAGGATACCCTGCACCTCCTCCCATTCCGCCGTTGCGCGAACCGACTGAGACGGCGGGTCGGTATGATAATCGAGACGCGGCAGCGGTAAATTTTTTTCAAATGGTGCAAAACCGCGAGGCAACGGGTCACCTTCATGCACGAGTTGCCCCGCATACGCGGCGAGGGTCAGAGTTATTAACGCAAATAAAAACCAACTCTTCTTCATGTCAAATCTTCTCCTTCATCACATCCCCCCTAACAATCCTCATTCCTTTTATAATACACAGGCTCCTGCAAAAATACAAGCAAATTCGCTTCTAAGTCTCGATATTTTGCGGATCGATAAAAATTTCTACGTGGAAAACGTTAGAACTCCCGCAAAGATTCATGAATTCCTTTGTGCATTTCGTACCAGAAATTCAATGCGGCTTCTTGTTTGTCCTTTTCAAAATACTTTATCCATGTGAGCAGCTCAGCGTCGCCATCGCCATCCACAATCTGCTTCCGCTTCAGAAACGTGTAGATATAATCAACGTTCCTCTCGGATTCCCAGAATACAGAGGCGTTTCGGCTGTTGATACGACTGGCGGTGATGGCAATCTTTTCCAAGAACTGTTTTTGTAATCCATACAAAGACTCTACGATTTCCGGCAGCATATCTTCCGCCCAGTTGCGGTGAAAACGGCAGAAACCGAGATTATCCAGAATCAGCTCTTGCCTAAAACGCTCAGCGTTTTTTCTACCTAATTCGCGCGGCGGCAGAAAATCTGTGCCGTAATTCATATAGTATTTGCCCATAATGGCCATCGGCGAAAGCACACCCGGCGTCCAGTATTGATTGGGCACCATCCATCCCTTGCGCCCAAATGCATTATAGACCAATAAGTCTAAAACCTTCTTGCCTTTTTCGCGTGCCAAACGGCGGGCGAATTTGCGAGCGCCTTCTTCCAAGTTAAGAAGTCCGCGTTTCTCGATGATTGCATCCAAGAGCTGTACGCCTAATTCAGCATTGTGCATCGAATCCGATTCGATATGGAATCCTTTCGGCGAGAATACGGGACTCTCGGTTACACCCAATTCCTCGGGCTTGAGCAATTTCTCAGACAAGCATTCCATCAGCCATGAGAGCACTCCGCCGACGGAAATGGCGTCAAACCCATACATATCCGCATGGTGATTCAATTTTTCTGCGGCGCGCTGGTCAAAAATTCCGCACAGTGGTCCCATTGTTTGGTAAGGCTCGTAATCCTTTTTGAACTCGCCGTTCATTTTTTTGCAGACTGCCGCACAAGGCTCCCCGCAGGTACGCTGTTGTTTGGTCTGTATTGTTTCTTCGTTGAACTGTTTCAGATAATGGTTGACGATGAATTTTTCATGGATGTCCAGACGTTCCGCTTCATCCATATACATGCTACTGTAGTTGAACGCAATGATGCGACCGGCCAAAGAAGCATAGTTGACACCAAACGTTCCTCCGGTACCAAATTTGGGATCAAAGCGATACTTCGTCGTCGCTTCCAAATCTTTGGCAGCCAATTTTTTGTTATACCTATTCTGAAACCATTCATCCGCCACTTTTCGATTACGAAAATCTTCCTCAAGGAAAGTGCCGCCGAAAATAATCGCTGCGATTCCATGTTCCTTCAGCATCTTAGAACCGAAACCACCACGACCGGCCCACGTATCCACAAAGGTTATCTTTCCTTTGGTAATCGGAACTGAACCTATCGCACCGAAGTCCGTTGATTGTGCCGCCGGTCCAACAGCTAAAATACGTGGATCGTTTTCATAATTTCCATAAAACCGCTCGTAGGTATGATCTATCAGAGAATAAACTCCACCTCGCCCTTCGTTCCAAACGCGATGTATATCAACCGGCTCAATCCTCACCTCGATTTCTTCACCATGCACCCGGTTAAGATAGAGAACAGAAGGCGAAGGAGCTTTGCCGACAAGCGTCACTAAATTTATCCCCAGATTTTCGAAAACAAGACCGGCTCCACCCATAGAGGAAATAAAAAACCCGCCCCAACAGGGCGAGAATCCGGTGAAGAACAGTCGATTGGAACCGGGGAAAATTGAGCCTGCAAACAGCCCGGTTCCGAAATTCAAACTGCGATATTTTCCTGTCAGATGAAGACCAAGGTCAACTGGCCCGAAGAAATCGCCTATGCGAAATCGGTTAATTCGGTAAAAGCCGGTCGCTGTATCAATGAAAAGCACTTTCTGGTTAATGTCCATCGCCCTTTCTTTCTATCACAGCGGTTTCGTGAGATAACAACTATCATCAATCACATTACGAATCGGACTCCAGTTTCTCATGCTCTTCCCGACGTCTCTTCTGTATAAGTGTGCCAACAACAATCGAAATCTCATAGAGCAAGACCAGAGGACAAGCCATCAGGAGCATCGTTATCATATCGGTCGTCGGTGTAGCAAATGCCGCCAGTACGAACATGATGACGATGGCGTATCGGCGGTTCCGACGGAAAAACTTTGCTGGCACCAGTCCCATCGCCATCAGAACTCCCATCACTAAAGGAAGCTGAAAAATCACGCCGAAAGCTAACAGCAGAAAGACGACCAGACTGATGTAATTGCGCAGACTCCAGAGATTCTGCAATCCGAACTGAGCGAAGGAGCCGAGAAACGACAGTGCGGCGGGAAGAACTTCCCACGCAAAGACGATCCCCCCTAAAAAAAGCAGCGTCGATATGAGCGCGATTGGCCGGACATACTTGCGTTCTCGCGGCTTCAAGCCTGGTCGGATGAATCCCCAAAGCTGCAGCGCGACAAACGGTGACGCGAAAATTATTCCCAGCAAGATAGCAATTTTAATCTGGACGATGAAACCATCACTTGGAGCCAAGAGAGCCAGCGAACCCGGCACGACGCGAGTAAAAGGCTCGCAAAGAAATCCCTGAACCCGATTCGCCAGGAAAAAACCGATAATCAGACCTACGGCAATACCCGCCAGTGAACGCAATAGACGCTTGCGCAATTCGTCCAGATGATCCCAGAAAGTCAGGGGTGCGGTTTGTCCCAAAATAACTCCTATGTCACAAATTTCCGATACGTAAGTTACGCAACCCCTTTTTCATTGTCAAGCAAGACGTTAGCGTCTCTTCGTTTGTTCATTTCAAGAGCTAATTCGATGTTTCTTATAATAATTGTCATCCGCCAATCTATATAATTTTTACACTTAGAAAAGTATATGACTCAATGATAAAGAATTCGGGCAAGAGGAAAACGACTCGAATGCCATTGAATATCTCCAGCGGATTCAATGGGTGAACGTGGAATAGCTTGTTAAATTTGATATTACAGTAGCTCCTGCGCTGGATGAAAAAGAGAAGAAATTCGTCCGAAACGAAAAATGAGTTGCAAATATCAATATAATTACTATATTTCGATGAAGTGAGGAAAAGAGACCTTTTTCCTCATTATTAAGAATGTAGAGTATTTAAGCGTAGCTTTTGGATTCCGATAAAAGATGGAAATTTAAGAGGGAATTTACGTTATAATCCGTTTGGAGGAATTTATGAGAATGAAAAGAGCGCCGTTTGCAATACTCCTGTTGCTGATGCTGGCTCTTACCGCAGGCGCTGCTGAGCGCACGGTTTTGATGGAAGGCTTTTCAAATACCAGTTGACCATACTGCCCCGCTGCGGAAGAAGTGCAGGATGTACTTCTACAAGCCACAAGTACAGACGTTGCTGGATTAGTTCGGTATCATGTTTGGTGGCCATCAGCCGGCGACCCTTATTACCAATACAACGTCAGCGAGAACCAGAGTCGCATTTATTACTATGGCGTCCAAAATATCGGCGTTCCCTACCTGAAGGTGGACGGAATTCTGACTCCGAGTGCCGGTTCTGAGAGCTCAATAACTAGTGCGATTAACCAGCGCCGAGCGATAGCGTCTCCTTGTGTTATCACGTTGACTACAAACGTGATAGGCGACCAAATTGAAACGACGGTG
>CAZADO010000021.1:0-18554 GCA_964483885.1 uncultured Alphaproteobacteria bacterium
ATCGAGGTTCCCGCACTGTTTGAACACACTTCGTTTGATTAGAGCGCAGCCGAAACAAGTTCCCCAGATTTCTGCATCCTTTGTTGGAGCTTCGGAAGCCGGTTTGCTGTGCAAATAGTCGTAGGCTCGGAAGCGCGGCGATAACGCGATTCCCGCGCTGTCTGTAATTGAAGAATCCTTCGCCCAAAGCAAGAGTGGTTGCACTCCTGCTAAATCTGCCGGGCCTTCTCTGATAGCCGCGAGCAATTTCGTAAGCGCTCCTGAAGTTATCACGGTATCATTGTTAAGCAATAAAAGCCACTCGCCGACGGACGCGTCGATTCCTTGATTGATTGCCCGTGTGAAACCGATATTCCTTTCGTTAACGATGACTTTAGCCGATGGAAATTCTTGGCGAATCCTATCCGCACTTCCATCTGTCGAGCCGTTATCAATGACCAATATTTCCAGTTTGTCTTGTTGAATCTCTTGAGCGAAGACTGATTTCAGGCAAGGCACAAGATATTGCAGGCCGTTCAAGTTCGGAATGATAACCGAAACTTCAGGAATCACTGGAGAACCTCGGCGATTGCCTTTCGGACGTCCTGCAGAAATAAGTCGATTTGATTCGGGTCAGTAGGGGGAACGAGAGGGCGATAGTGATTTCCCTTCGGGCACCATTTCTCAATTTCCTGTTGGACATTATTTTCAGGTCGGAAGAAAACAATGCCCGGTGTCCGGACGGCATTCGCGACATGAGCAAGCCCACTATTCGTTCCGGCAAACAACCGAGCTCGCCGAATAATATCTGCCGTAACCAGAATCGGAAGATCAAAAGCCAATACGACATTTCCTTGCAGAGCGGCGGAAATATTTATTGCAAGCTCTTTTTCGGACGCTGTCCCAAGAAAAACTACTAAACCAATATTTTCTGATATACACGATAGAATGCTTTGCCATGTTTTTGAAGAAAGATAATCAGGCGGGGATGTAACACCGCCGAGACAGATGGCAACATATTCTTTTTCATTCAAATTGAATTTCGAAAGATATTCATTAGTTTCAGATTCGGTTTCTGCATCAAACCAAAGTTCGAGTTCTCTAGACGGGGCGTTTTCAGACCCGGCTAAAACAGCCAGTTCAATATTGAGAGAAATAATATCTCTTCCTTCTTCATAGGGAATCGTTCGATTTAGAAAAGGAGCTTTGCCCAGTGTCCTAAAACCGATTCGTTCTTCAGCGCCGGAAAGATATGCCAAGAGTCCGTTGCGAAAAAATCGCTTGAAAAGAATGGCATGAGTTGGATGGCGTCGGCGCAATTCTAAGATAAAAGAGATGTTTGACAGAATTTCTTTGTGTTTCTTCCGTTTTTCGTATACAAGAATCTCATCGATATAAGGACAATGTTTCAGAAGAGCTGCGCCGACCGTGTCAAGTATCACAGTATAATGTGCATTAGGAAAAGCACGCCGAAGAGCTCGTATTGCCGGAACAGCCACGAGCGTATTACCAATGGAACCGTTGCGAAAGATAAGAAATCGCGGTGCATTTGACGGCATGTCAGTGCTCATTTTCCAAGAGGGAATAAGCGGCTTGGAGAACGTCTTCAGCGGTCACGGAAAAGAGACCATCTTCACCGGATTGAATTCCTCCAAGCGCAATATGATGACTGCTGTTAGGTGGTGTCCAAAATTCAGTCGGTTCCGCTCCAAAGAGAGCAATCGTCGGTGTTCCGACAGCTACCGCCAGATGCTTGGGACCTCCGTCGTTGCCGATGAAGAGGCGTGACTTTTTGAGACACGCGGCGAGGACACCCAAATCTGTTGGCTGCACGACGCATGCTCGCTTATCGGAGACGAGTTCACAGACTTGCTGTGCCGTGTTTTCTCCTTGACCAGCAAGGAGTGCAATCGCCGCATCGGATTTTCGAAGAAGAACACGCGCAACTTCTGCGAAACGTTCGCGTGGCCAACGCTTATGTTCGCGGCGACTGAAAACGCCGAAGGCAATAACTTTGGAATTAGCTGTCCAATCGTTTTGCTTCCAGAGCTCTAATGCAGCTTCTTCATCTTTCGCTTTAAGAAATATTTCGGGAGTGCAGTCTGCTTGTGTGATTTCTCCGAATGGTTCTGCGAGCTTCAGTTTATGCAGCGCACTGTATGTAGGGTGATTCGAATTTTGGCAGGGCACAAGATGCGTGAAAGCCCAACGTCGCCCGCGGTAGCCGATACCGATTCTCATAGGAGCTGTGCTTGCTCTTGTTAAAAGAGCGCTGCGTGGATCCGATAGAAAATCTAGAACAACATAGGGTTGAAAACGCCGAACAAGCTTTAAAGCGCGCAAGAATTCAGGAATGCTTTTTAACGGACGAAGCTCAACGATTTCCGATACGGCAGGATTCTCTTCGAATATTCGATGAACTTGCCGCTCGCATAAAACAATAATTCGCGCATTAGGTCGAAGCTGTTTGAGAAATCGTAAAGCTGGCGTTGCCATTAGGCTATCCCCGACGCGCCGAAAAAGAAGTGCGACGATCGTGGGATCTCGGTCGGCAAGCGCTGTTGAAATATGCGGAGTCGTCATAGAATAAAGAATGCCGTTGCGCTATTCTTTTTGTAGCTGAGCATGTCCCTCGCTGAATTGAAGATCATAGAGTCGCCGGTAAGTGCCGTTTTTGGAAAGGAGTTGCTCGTGTTGTCCGGATTCGATGATCCGTCCTTTGTCAACGACGTAGATTCGGTCGGCTTGTTTAATCGTGGAAAGGCGATGAGCAATCACAAGTGTCGTGCGATTGCGCAGCAGTCTGGAAATCGCTTCCTGAATCAAAGCTTCGGATTCCGAGTCAAGTGAAGACGTCGCTTCATCGAGGATAAGAATCTGTGGATTGCATAGAACGGCGCGGGCAATAGCGATTCGTTGTCGTTCACCACCGGAAAGACGTGTCCCGCGCTCGCCAACACGAGTCTCGTAGCCTAAGGGCAGCGCTTGAATAAAAGCATGAGCGTTCGCTATGCGAGCCGCTTCTTCAATTTCTTCATCTGTTGCGTCAAGCTTGCCGTAACAAATGTTGTCCCGAATGGAGATGTTAAAAAGAAGGATTTCCTGTGTGACGATTCCCATGAGTCCACGCAGGGAATGCAGTGAAATATCGCGGAGATCATGACCATCAATCGTAATACGCCCCTGCGTGGGATCGTAGTAACGAACGAGTAAATCGGCTAGCGTAGATTTGCCGCCGCCGGAAGTGCCAACGAGTGCGATGATGGAACCATGCGGAATTTCTACGGAACAATCACGCAAAACAGGTTCATTCGGAAGATAGGAAAAGGAGACGTCTTCGTATCGAACACTTTTCGAGAATTTTTCTAATTGATGTGCATCGCGAGCTTCAACGATTTCGGCGGGGGCATCCATCAACTCCCAGAGACGACTTAAAACCGCTCGTCCTTTTTGAATCTCATTATACATTCTCGCACATACAGACACCGGACGCATCATCGAAATGAGCGCTCCGCAGAAAACAACAAACTTGCTCGCAGTAATTCCACCGGAGCCTTGTATTACGAGACTGCCACCGTACCAGAGCACGAGGATTCCGATAGCGGTGGTAAGGAATTCCGACAGTGGAGCCGCAAGGCTGTCGAGTCGCATGAATTTCAGGTAGATTCGGAAGTAGCGATAGCTTTCATGGCGAAAGCGGTCGAGTTCATGTTCAACGGCGCGAAATGCAATTACCAGTCGCTGAGCTGGAAAAACTTCGTGCAGAAAATGAACAATATCCGCGGTCTTGGCCTGAGCGCGACCGCTGTATGTTTTAAGCTTATCGCCGATGCGAGCAATCACCCAGACAGCAGGAGGAACGATGACGAAAACCGCAAGCGTCAGCCGCCAGCTTATAAAAAAAGCGAGCCCGAGAAAAACGAGAGTGAGCGCGGCATTGCGCAGGAGTTCAGCAACATTCGACACCGTGAACTGTTTGAGCGCGCTGACATCGTTGACCATCCGCGACACAAGTTCTCCGGTACCAAAACGCGAGAAGAACGGAAGGCTGTGCGACTCGATGTGTTCGAATAGATCATTCCTTAACATCATCACCGTTTTCTCTTCAACGCGAATAAAGACAATTTTTTGCAGATAGCCACTGGTGGTTTTAATAAAGATAAGAAAAATCGCGATGACACAAATCCAACCAAGTACCCGACCCGCCGGATTTTCTCGAAGCAAATCCAGCAGATCATTCTTCATATTACGACCTGCATCCGCGAACGTTTGTTCGTGGTGCAGAGCCCGGCTGCAATCTTTTAAGACATTGTGATGCAATTCGCTCCATTGCTCTCCGACAGAAACATCGACTCTTAACTGGCTTCGTTCAATAGCTTCAGGAGTGTGAGGCGTCAGTACAATATCAAAAACCGGATAGAGCATCGCGATGGAGAAGCCGCTGAAAAGCGCGAAAAATCCCATGAGTACGAGCCCCAAAATAATCCGTGCTGATTGAGGTCGCAGATATTTTACAAGCCGTCCATAGCCTGTCATGTTTCTCTCGATTTCGTATTAAGTTCTCGCAGATAAGCGTATTTTAAAAACGTGTAATAGGCGGTCACCCATGCTATGACGAGACCGGCAAAACCGTCAAGAAATCCTCGCTTCAGAATGAACGAACGAAAAAATGCCCACGGTGCTCGCAGACGCAAATCAAAGAATGTTGCACGCCGATTGTTCCGGTTCATAGCGTCAGCAGCCGCCTGAGCATATCCCAATGATTTCCGTACATGATGTTGAATATCTCGGTAAGTGTAGTGATAGAGGTCGCCCACGATTCGAGATTTTCGCCCGCGGAATTGTACTTCCGCATGTGGTTCCAAACCTCCCCAAGTGCCGTGAGATTTCCGATAAAGGAAAAGGCGCCACTCTGGATACCACCCACTGTGATTGATAAAACGACCGAGATAAAACGCATGACGATTCAACTCAAAACCATCGAAATTATTAAGTTTATTTTTAAGAGCAAGGATATTCGCATGAAGCTCCGGACTGACTTCTTCATCGGCGTCAAGGCACAACACCCAGTCGGTTTTAGCGGCATTCACACCGAAATTCTTCTGATCGGCGAAACCGGTCCAGTTGCGCGTTAATATTTCCGCGCCCAATTCTTTGGCAATGTCAAGTGTCCGGTCGGTCGAACCGGAATCCACGATGATTGTGTGCTCGCAAAAATCAGCGCTTTGCAAACAGCGACGCAGGTTTGCTTCTTCATTTAACGTAACGACAACGAGTGTGATCGGCAGCTTTTCTTGTTTCATCTCGAAACACTAACCTCGTTGTAAAAAGCGAGAGTCCGTTTCACCATTTGAGCACGCGAGAATTCGCTATTCACGAGTTCTTTCCCTAGTACGCCGCGCTTCTCGCGTTCGACAGAATTTTCAAGCGCATTTCGTAAAGCCTTTGCCATCGCTTCCACATTTTCTACGGGCACCATCCATCCATTAACGCCATCACGAACGACTTCGGGCAGGATATTCACATCGGTTGCCACAATCGGAATGCCCCAGGTCATGTATTCGAGGGCGACGCGGCAAATCGCCTCCGACCTCAGTGAGGGAATCACGCCGACAGTCAATTCAGTTATTACCTCACGAACATCATCGACTTTTCCGGTGAAAATCACTTTGTCGGTAATGCCGAGCGTTTTTGAATATTCAGCAAGGTCATCCGAGGTTTGTTCGCTTGCGTCAGGTCCTGCAATAATCAATTTCGCTTTCGGAAAATCAGTATGGATTTTCGCAAAGGCTTCCAGGAGAAATCGATGGCCTTTTTCTGGGGATAGCCGCGCAATAACTCCCAAAAGGACAGAGTCTTTATCGATTCGATGTCTTTGTCGAAAAGACCCGGATGGAGAAAACTGCTTAAAAGCTTCCGAATTAAAACCCGGATAGATGACACGAACTTTATCTGATTGAAACTGAAACGCTCGCAGGTACCGTTGCTGGGATGCGTGGCAACTTACAATGATTCCGTCGGCAACGGTTTCATGGAGCCAGCGATTCATGATGTTTTTCTTGGGGGAACGAGGTTCCCCGACTGTCCGGACGAAAACAGCTCCCGGAACATGACGCCTGCCATATAGCGACAGGAAGAGGTGACCGGGCGGGCAGTGTGGATTCAGAACGTCCGGTTGAAAACGACGTATCGTGTCTGCAATAAGCTTTCTGCCATGCAGGACTTCGCTGAGAGTAATACGATTCAGGTTTGTACTGGCATCGTAAGGAATCTTGCTTTCGCTCAGCCAAGACGCCAAGGGAGAATCGCGCTGCGCAAGAACGAACACCTCATGCCCGGCTTCCTGTAGTCCCGCAGCAAGTTCTCGGCATTGCCAGACCAGAGCATTGCCAAAACGCACATATGCCGTTAATAGAATTTTCAGAGGACTATTCCAAAAATAGTTGCGAGATGTAATATAAAGTTGAACGGGATGATTGTCAAGGGATGTTCGAGATTATGCTTGCGCTGCGATATAATTTTGCGTATTTTAGGACATGTTCGTTCAAACAAATTTCGCCAAAATCAGATAGAGGTTCTGATGTTGAAGATCCGTCGTTTGGTTTTCTTATGCCACATCGTCTTCATCGTTTCGCTGGGTTTTGCAGAATCCCGTTCTGTAACAATTCTGCATGTCAATGATATTCATGGACATTTTTTGCCGGAAACGGCTCATTGGCGAAACGATAAAGCTCTGGTTGGAGGTTTCGCAACTCTTTCGCATTATTTGCGCGTGAGCAGGGCTCAGAATCCCGAGGCTCTTTTCCTGCACGCGGGGGATGTAATGACAGGGAATCCCATCTGCAATTTCGAACACCGCGGCGTGATGGGAGGCGCTTTGGTCGAACTATTGGAAAAGCTCGGCTGTGACGCAGATGTTCTCGGAAACCATGAATTTGATATTTCGCAGGAAAACACACGGAAACTCGCGGAACTTTCCTCATATCCGACACTGTGCGCCAATATTGTCCGTACCGACGGCAGCTTGTTTGCTCCTTATGCTTATGTGCAGCGCGAAGTGAACGGTGTGCGAGTCGGAATCATCGGCCTTACACTTCAGGAGTTACCGCATATAACAACGCCGAAACATTTAGAGGGTCTTCAGATATTAGACATTGCTGAAACAGCGCAGAAGTATATCGACGAGCTGGACCCAGTCACCGACCTAATTATTCTCCTGACTCACAATGGATTTGATGAAGACCGCAAACTTGCCCAAAATGTGCACGGTGCCGATGTTATCGTGGGGGGGCATTCCCACACACGATTGGCACAACCCGTCCGTGAAAATGGTATTCTAATTGTTCAGGCAGGGTGCTACCTTCAGAATCTTGGTGTTCTCCAGTTGGAAGTAGATGGCGATACGGTTAAAAGTTATGAAGGTCAGCTAATACCTCTCTTGGAAAAAGGAACCCAACCGGATGCGCAAATCGCCGCTTTTTGCGACAGTTTCAAAACGCTGATTGATGCGGAATATGGGCAAGTCATCGGGCAGTTGGCCGTTGACTGGAAAAGTCGTTATCATGAAGAGAGCAACGTTGGGAATTGGATTTGTGACCGGATGCGAGAGGCTTTCACTGGTGATGTTGCGCTGGTTAATTCAGGCGGAATCCGAACGGATATTCCTGCAGGACCGGTGACAAAACTTCATATCGTTGAACTGCTTCCCTTCAGCAACAGTATTGTTGTTTTCTCCGCGACCGGAGCCCAATTGCAGAAATTCGCTATGGAACAAGCGCGGACTCAGGTGCAACGCGACCATGGAATCCTTCAGATGTCCGGTATGAAAATTATGTATCGCCGGAGCGGGGGAGAGGTTAAAAATGTCGCATGCGAAATCGGCGATCTTCCTTTGGACTTGAATAAAACCTATCGAATTATTTCCATTGACTATGTCGCCGTCAGTCAATGGGAAAGATATTTAACTTTTCAGCCACAGGACGTTGAGCGCACGGGTGAACTGCTTACTGATTTTGTCATCAAAGAAGTGGATAAAACAGAGGAACCAATTCATTCTCAGGTAGAAGGACGTCTTCGACTTGCAACAGATTGGCGAGAATAGTTTTCATCCCCAAACCGGCGCTTGTTCAAAAACCACTCCATTTCGCGGTGTTGGTTTATCTGGCAAAGCGGTAAAATATTTCTCTAACGTCTCCATCACTTGGGACGCTTCCGGTAGCCGCAAAACTTCTGCTTTAACGGCCGCACTGGAAGGCAAGCCGCGCAGATAGCCGATAGCATGCTTGCGGAAATGACGAACCGCGCGTTCTTCCCCATAGAGGTCAATCATCAAATCCAACTGTTCCCGAGCGGCTTCGAATCGTTCGATAGGCGTCGGTTGGATAGCCTCTGCGCCGGAAAAAAGAGCGTTTGCCTCCCGGAAAATAAAAGGATAACCCATCGCGCCTCGACCAATCATAACCGCATCGCATCCGGTTTGATTCCGGAGTTCCACCGCGTCACTTGCTTCCTTCACGTCTCCATTTCCGATGACCGGAATGGAGATATTTTGTTTCACGTCTCCAATCCACTCCCAATGAGCCGCACCTGTATAAAATTCACTGCGCGTTCGCGCATGAATCGTCACCCAAGCAGCGCCGCTCTCCTCAGCCGCTCGAGCCGCTTCAACAGCATTGACAGACTGCGCATCCCACCCAGCGCGTATCTTCACGGAAACCGGCAACGATGTTGCCTTAGCTGCCGCTTCTACGATTTTCGCCATCATCGGAATATCTTTTAGGAGTGCTGCGCCGCCGGAATACTGTACGATTTTCTTGACGGGACAGCCGAAATTCAAATCCAATCCATCCGGTTCGAGTTCTTCAAGAACTTTCGCAACGTCCGCGGCCATCTGAGGATTTACCGCAAAATATTGAAGAATAATCGGCCGCTCTTCTTCTGTAAACCGCGCAATTTGAAACGTCTTTGGATTTCTTCGCCGAGTTCCTTCTCCCGATAACATTTCAGAAAACACAAGTCCTGCCCCATAGCGGCATGCCAGCCGCCGCATAGGAAAATCCGTATAACCTGCCATCGGCGCCAACACAAGCGGAGATGACAGCTCCAAAGGACCTAATTGTGTTTTCAGAACTGTCATTTATTTTTCAAAGGACGTTTCTTCGACGGAGTCTTTCTTTGCCCTCGAGCAGGTTTTTGTGCTGTGGCAATCAGTTCATTCGAAAACCACTGAATCGGAGTCGGAGGGAGGAGCCACATTCCGTAAAAACCTTTGGTATCAAGACCGACTTGACTGAACATCTGGTACAATTCAGGAACACTGTAGCAGCGAATTCCATGCTTTTCAGGATTCTCACCTTCGTCAACAAGAGTACCATCCGGTCTGACCAATTCCCATAGTCCATTCAGTCTCGAGGTTATGGGATCGAATTCTCCGCGATGAATTAAAACGCCTTCCTCTGTTTCCAGCCATTCCGGTCCCGTGTGATTGGAAGCCGCATAGGGGTGCTGACCGGTCAACAGCAGCCTGCCGCCGGGTTTGAGTGCACGAGCGATATTTTCCAGCGTGAGATAATTCTCCATGTCACTTCCGAATCCAAAACTGCAACCTAAAATGACAACAGCATCGAATTCATTATCGAAATCTACCTCACGCATATCGCCGACTTGAAAAGCGACATGGTCCTTATGCTTTGCGGTGAGTTTCTTGGCATGTTTAATCAACGGAGGGGAGATGTCTATACCCAAAACTTCAAGATCTAATTCTCCAAAGAGCTGCGCTTGAAATCCCGCACCGCACCCGAGGTCGAGAAGCCTTTCACCTTTTTTCAGTCGAAGCACTTCTTTGCAGAACGCAACAACCTGCTGGCTTTTCATCGCACGGGATGGATCACCATCCATCAATCGAATGTGCCAGAATTCCGCCCAGAAATCGTCCCAGCTTTTCGTGATTCGCTTAAAACGGCGCGGTGGTTTTATTTGATTCGTTTTCATGTTCCCTTAAGTGACAAAAGAAGTTTATCGCGTAGCTGAATATTCTTTCCATAGCCGTTTCAGAGCATCTTCCAGAGGAGCTGCTAAATGTTCAGGAGTGTCTGTTACTTCCGGTTCATTCGGCAAAACAGCATAAGGAACGTTTATCCCCTGAAGCTTGAGGATTCCCTGCTTATTAGACGTCAATTTATGCCAATCGTTGACTTTGTAATAAAACTCCATCTTGTCATCGGGCAGGGAGTGATAAAGAATGGAATCCGCTTCATCCGGTCGAAACCGCCGATGGTTCTTACGAACGGATTCTTCGTACGAGACATCAATGTAAAGAATGCCCGCTTGCTTCAGAATATCTTTTGACAGAATCGAAAAAGCATTCGCCAGAGCATTTTCTCCACCTCGAGCAAATTCGACCAAAATGGTCGTATCGGATATTTTAGGATATCGGAGAAGTTTCGCATAAGCGATGTTCATCTTTTCAAGGAAAAAATCCCACAACCACTGATCCTTGAACCAGTATTTGTCATCTGAATACAGCCTTTCGCGGCCGTATTTCGTGAAAATGTCGTCCTCTTCAAATTTCTCCCAGATATAAGGGAAGTCATCTACCTCAGCGATTTGGCCGATATGAAAACGTTTCCGTCGGTCTTCCGGCTTCATTTTTTTAAGAAAATCAATAACTTCGCTCTTGCCAGCGGCAGGTCGTGCTGTCAGGATGATTGATTGGAAAATCTGTGTCATGGATGTCTCCTGCTATCAAGGAATTAAGTTTTCAGCTTGTAAAGAAGAGAAAATCTTAGGAAAGAAGCAAGTAAAACAGCCACCTTCATGTGAAGATGGCTTTTAGATGTACGAGATGTCCGTTACATTAATTATCGGTTCTTTAGCCACCGGCAGAAATCAGCGAGACCTTCTTCGAATGGAATACTGTGATGAAAACCCAGCTCGCGCTCTGCCAGTGACGTATCCGCGTAGGTCTGGAAAACATCACCGGATTGAAAGGGTAGGGATTTGTGCTTCAGAGGAATTTGCAGATTTATCGCGAGGAAACTGAGCAAATCTTTCAGTGTAACCGGATGGCTGGAACCAAGATTGAATATTCCATAACGAGGCTCATCAGTTTCAGAACACCAAACCATCGCCCCACGTATGCCGGATAAAATATCGTGGATGTGGGTGTAATCGCGCCGTGATGAACCGTCACCGAAAACAGGCAGTGGCTTGTCCGCCAACGCCAGCTCGGCAAATTTGCGAATCGCTAAATCAGGCCGCTGTCTTGGTCCATACACCGTAAAGAAACGCAGGCAGGCGATGGACATATCGTAGAGGTGATGGTAAGTGTAACAGATAGTTTCCGCTGATTTTTTGCTTGCACCATAGGGAGAAAGCGGCTGGTCAGTTGCATCGGATTCGCTGAAAGGGACTTTCGATAGGTCGCCGTAAACCGATGACGATGATGCAAAAATGAATCGCTTCACGCCGGCATTACGCGCCGCTTCAAGCTGAACCGCACTCCCGAGAACATTCACATCCAGACACAATTCAGGCTCCAAAATAGATGCCCGAACTCCGGCTCTTGCAGCCAGATGTATCACAAAAGAAATATCATAATCCTGATAGATGTGAGCCGTCAGCTCGGCATCCCGGATATCGCCTTCGATAAGAGTGAAATCCGAATTGCCACTGGCAAGGCGGATATTTTCCTCCTTTTCAGCACGCGGATAATAGGGATCGAAGTTGTCCAGACCTATGACTTTATTCCCGCTTTTCAGGAGCATATCACAAACATGCGACCCAATAAAACCCGCCGCACCGGTAACGAGAATATGTGAAGATGAAGGCTGTCGCAAAGATTTTCCTAAGAATGAATTGATACAGAAATCAATTGCTTCAATCTAAAGACAAATATTCAGATAGTCAAACCTATTTCCTCAATTGGCAGGTGCAATAATTTTGCTGACTTAACGCAGAAGATTCAGAGTATGTTCATGAACTACTTGATCAATCTATGGCATAGTAATTGCCCAAAATTCATGAAGATATTACGGCAACTTCTCGTTTTTTGTAAGTGAGGTGTTCAAGTGAATCCTGAGATTGAATCTGCTGTTTTAGAAGAACATACAAGTGCGAAATACGATTGGCGCAAGGAATTGGTCCGGGGAGAAGGAACGTGGGAGGACGCGTTTTATCATCGTATTAGCAATCCGCGCCAGATTGATCCGCGCTTCTTGGATACGCATCCACAAGTTGCCGCACGCCCCGGAGAATACAGTTGGTGCGCTGCTCGTATCAGACCGGGATGTCATGTCGTGGATATCGGAACAGGACCGTCTGATTTCCCTCACAAGCTGGTCGAATATTTAGGGTGTACTGTAACCTGCGTGGATCCGGATATGAAAGATTTACCCGCCCATGAACATATCGAATTCTTGCGAATCCCCTTTGAAAACTGGAATGTCCCCGCCAATATTATCGAATGCATAACCCTTGTTTCCGTCTTAGAACATGTAAAGCCGATTTCGAATGGCGATATACGTGTTATGCAGAACGTTCACCGCTGTCTGAAGCCCGGCGGAATCTGCCTGCTTACCATGCCGTTTACAGGAACTATGCGGGGTGCCGTCGATCCGCGTTATGATGGAATCAGTTCTCTTCAAAGGTATTACAGTCTGGAGGACATCTATTTACGGCTAATTGAACCTTCTGGATTCATTCTTGCCGAAACAGATTATCTATGGACTCCGAAAGACGCCACTCGCTATCGTTGGTCAAATGTGCCGAAAGCTACGGTTATCTGCGTTGCCTTGCGCAAGAAAAGCGAAGGTACCAACGCCGTACACAAAGAACAATTCTCATCTTCCGCAATTTTCAAGTCCTCTCTGGAATTTCTAACCAGTTGATGTTGGAATTGTAGCATATCTGTGTGATATGAAGGATATTGTTAAACGTAAAATAAGCGCTTAAAAGCACTTGTATTTGAACGTGCTATTTGTTATATTTAGAGCTTGAAAATCATATCGGATATATCCAGATTGTACGAGAAATCCATTTGGCGGAGTAGCTCAGTTGGTTAGAGCGGTGGCTTCATAAGCCATGAGTCGGGGGTTCGAGTCCCCCCTCCGCTACTTCTTGCTGGCTTGGTCGTCAGCAGCGAAAAACACCCGCCTGTGTGGCGGGTTCTTCGTTTGAATCAAGATGCAAGTTTCCGAAACGAATATCATCGGAGAAATCCGGGAAGCCCTGAAAAACGAACCGAACGGCTCGCGCTTACTGCTTGCTGTTTCAGGTGGACTCGATTCCGTCGTGATGCTCGACATCCTTGCAGAATTAGCCTCTGAGAAAGATTTCACGCTAATCGTCGGACATGTGAATCACAGCCTTCGCCCGGAATCCCGCCAAGATGCCCAGTTCGTTCAAAGCCTCTCATCTCGATTGAGGATGAAGGTTTGTCACCGGGAAGTGGACACGCCCGCGCTTGTGCGCGAAAAAAAGCTTTCACGGGAAACGGCCGCCCGTACGCTGCGGTATCAAGCGTTGAACGTGATGGCTGACAGTGAACATTGCCATCGGATTCTGACCGCTCACACGGCTGATGATTCCGCTGAGACCTTTTTAATGCGCTTTATCCAGAGTCCGGATTGGTGGGAATGGACGTCTATCCCGAAAGAGCGGGGGAGGATTCTGCGCCCCATGCTTTCCGTGTTGCGGAAACAAGTTCGTCATTATGCCGAAAATCGGGAGCTTGAATGGCGCGAGGATTCAAGCAATCAAAACACAGATTTCCGGCGCAACTACTTGCGTTTGAAGGCTCTACCTTTCATGGAGGAAGAAGGTATAGCTATCGACAGTTGCGTTTTATCACGTGCAGGGGCCAAAATCCGGGAAATTTCAAGCAGTCTGTTAAACCAAGCCGAACAGTTCGTTCGAGAAGAGACTGGCGAAAAGCAAAATGAAAAGTTGCTTGCAATTCCCGATATTTTCTATTATTTTAATATGATGCCTTGGGCTCCCGTCGAACGCGCTGCCGCGGTGCTGTTGCGAAATTCTCAGCTACGTTGGCCGGCATGGCGTCGCCGTCAGGTCGCAAGTTTTATGGCTGGACGCGGGCCGAAACGCACTCTTGTATTTGATGATAATCTTTTTCTGCATCGATACGGTTTAAGGCTGGTGGTTACCACCTGCCACATCACAGAAACAAGTCTTTCTCTTAAAGCACCCGGTAGATTTTCAGTTGCGAATATGGGTGAAGTAAACCTGTCTATTATTCCGAATAATGGGGTTTTAGATAGAGGTTCATGTATTCGAATCAGCGCAGAACAAGCCGGACGAAATCTTCTGCTTCGCACATGGCAAGCAGGTGATAAACTGAATATCTTCAAGCGAGGTCATCGTAAAATCTCGGATCTACTAAGCGAGATTCACGCCGATCCTCTTCAGCGTGAAAGGGCACTTGTCATGTGTGATGAGACGGGACCTTTCTGGCTGGTAGGTTATTGGTCTGATACGCGAATGCGACCTTTGCCGACGGACAAAACAGTGGTGGAAATTACATGGAAAGTGATAAACAAATCCTGCTGAATGGAATGATGGATATTGGCGAAATCGTCGGGGAACCACCCTACCGCTTTCGTCGTTATCTACGTGCCGAGGACATTAACAAGCGTGTTCAGGAAATCGCTCAGCAAATTCGTGCTGACTACATCAATAAAGATCCAATTTTCGTTGGCGTCCTGAACGGCAGCTTCATCTTTCTCGCTGACCTCCTAAGGAATCTGGCGATTCCCTGCGAAATGGATTTCGTGAAGATATCGAGTTATGAGAAAGCTATGAAGTCTTCCGGTGCGGTCTTGATGAAAAAAGATTTGGACGCGGATGTCACTGACCGACATGTGGTTCTCGTGGAAGATATCGTAGATACAGGCGGCTCGGTAAGATTTCTTTTTGATCATTTCATGAAGAAAAAACCTGCCAGCCTGGCAATTGCGACACTTTTTTTGAAACCGGAAGTTTTTAAAATAAAATCCCATCTGGAATACGTCGGGTTTGAAATCCCGAATCGATTCGTCGTGGGATACGGTTTGGATTATGGGCAGCAATGGCGGCATCTGCCCGATTTATATGTTCTAATGGATGAGCCTGCTTAGAATTTTACGATTGAGGTAAATGATAATTGAGCGAAGAGCGCGACCCAAAAAAGAAAACACCGGACGATAAAATCGAATGGAAGCGCGCAACGAAGACGTTGTATATTTTTCTTTTCATTGCGCTGGCCATCATTATTTTGTCGCAAATCCGATTTGGTGAACGGGAAAATGTTATTCCCTACGGCCGTTTCGAAAAGCTTCTGGACGAGGGAGAAGTCGCCAAAGGGGTGATTCTCGACCAAGTTTTTCACGGTGAATTGCAATCCGGAGATAATTTTCGGACGACTCTGCCGCCCTATATGGACAGCGAAATGCTGGATCAGTGGCGCGAAAAGGGAGTCGCCTACGAGTTCAAAATCAAACGTCCTGATTTAGGTAGCTATTTGATTGGAATGCTCCCGTGGATTTTTCTCCTCGCCTTTGGTTTTTTTATTTTCCGTCGCATGCAAGGCGGAGGAGCGCCGCGAGGTATCTTTTCTTTCGGAAAAAGTAAAGCCAAGCTGATTCTCGAAAACAAGCTGAATGTCACGTTTGCTGATGTAGCGGGAGCGGACGAAGCCAAAGAAGAGCTGCAGGAAATCATCGCTTTCCTGCGCGACCCGAAAAAATTCCAGAAATTAGGGGGGCGGATTCCGCGAGGTGCGCTGCTTTTAGGGCCTCCCGGAACCGGAAAAACACTCTTGGCGCGCGCCGTAGCGGGGGAAGCTGAGGTTCCGTTCTTTTCCATGAGTGGTGCCGATTTCGTGGAGATGTTTGTCGGAGTCGGCGCGAGCCGTGTGCGCGACCTCTTCGAGCAGGGGAAGAAAAGCGCACCGTGCATAATTTTTATCGACGAGATTGACGCCGTAGGTCGCCAGCGCGGCGCTGGACTGGGAGGAGGTCACGATGAACGTGAGCAGACTCTCAATCAGCTCCTCGTCGAGATGGATGGATTTGATCCAAACGAGGGAGTTATTTTGTTGGCGGCAACCAATCGACCGGATATCCTTGATCCGGCGCTGATGCGCCCGGGGCGTTTTGACAGGCAAATCGTCGTTGATCGCCCGGATGTACGTGGACGAGAAGGCATTTTACGCGTCCATGCGAAAAACATTCCCATGGCGGACGATGTTGATCTTAAGGTCGTCGCGAAGGGTACACCCGGCTTAGCGGGAGCCGATTTGGCAAATCTGATTAATGAGGCGGCTCTGCTTGCTGCTCGTAGCGATGCTGATGTCGTGGCGATGAAAGATGTTGAGCACGCCAAAGATAAAATCATGATGGGAACCGAGCGCAAATCGCTGATTATCAATCCAGAGGAAAAGCGTTCGACCGCTTTCCATGAAGCGGGTCATGTGCTGGTAGCGAAACTGATTCCCAATACGGATCCTGTTCATAAAGTAACGATTATCCCACGTGGAAGAGCTTTGGGGCTTACGCATTTCTTGCCGCTTGATGAAAAACACAACTATCCACGCAGTTACCTTGAAGGGATGCTCGTTCGGTTACTTGGAGGACGCGCGGCAGAACTTCTCGTTTTCGAGGAGACAACGACGGGTGCGGGCGATGATTTAGAAAAAGCAACACAGATTGCGAGGAAGATGGTCTGTGAATGGGGAATGTCACCTAAGCTCGGTCCGCTGACATTCGGTCAGAAAGAAGAAGAGATTTTCATTGGGCGAGAAATTGCGCATGTTCGTGAGTACAGCGAAGACACGGCGAAGATGATAGATTCGGAAATAAGCCGCATTGTCAACGAAGCGGATAGCACTGCTCAGAGACTACTTCAAGAAAACCGCGATAAGCTTGATTCACTGGCGAAAACCCTTCTGGAACGCGAATGCTTGGACGGCGATGAAATTGACGCGATTCTTCAACTCCCAAAGCAAAATTCTTCCGAAACACCCTCTCAAGAATCGTTGAACGAAGCATAAAATTCCCTGTAAACAACGAGGCGTTTTTGGCCATAGATCAGGAAAAAATAGAGCAAGCAACACGCCTTTTTCTCGAAGGAATTGGAGAAGACGTTTCCGAGCCGCGACTTGCCTCAACACCGAAGCGAGTCGCCAGAATGTGCGTCGAGATTTTCGCTGGTGTTGGCGCGAAACCGGCGGAAGAAGTCCATCTTTTTCCTACGGAAAATGAAGATGAGATGATTATCGTTCGCGATTTGCCTTTCTATTCGATTTGCGAACATCATCTCCTGCCGTTCTGGGGTTTTGTCTCGATTGCCTACATTCCCAAGAACAATCTCGTGACCGGTTTTTCTAATTTGGCAAAAATCGTTCAAATGTATGCAGCTCGCCCGCAGCTTCAGGAACGCATGACGGTAGAAATCGCCGAAACATTAATGTCAACGCTGAAACCTTTGGGTGTATATGTGGTAATGCGCGCGCAGCATCTGTGTATTATGATGCGCGGCCCAAGGGTGCATGGAACATGGACGGTCACGTCCGCCATACGTGCTGCGATGCGCCGTGAAGCGACGAGGCTGGAAGCGCTGCACCTGATGGATAACAAATAGGATGAATCTGTCAGTAAGATGACGAGACTTCTCTCGAGAGAACAGACAATAAAACCTGCTGTTTTTCGGCATGCGCGCGGAGAACTTCCGATTGGACAGCGCACATTGTTGATGGGCGTGGTCAATATCACGCCCGATTCCTTTTCCGACGGGGGCCTTTATCTGAAACCCGAAGATGCGATGTGCCGGGCTCTGGAATTGGCGGAACAAGGCGCGGATATACTCGATATTGGTGCGCTTTCGACCCGTCCGGGAAGTCTTTCCGTTTCAGAGGACGAAGAGCGAAAACGCCTTTTGCCGGTCATTGAAAAAATTGCTTTACTTATTGACGTTCCAATTTCTGTCGATACGTATCGCGCTTCCGTAGCGGATGAGGCGCTGCAGGCTGGCGCGGCAATCGTGAATGATATTTCAGGATTTCATTTTGATGAGCAGATGCCCGATGTGTGCGCGCGGCATAAGTCCGGTGTTGTTCTGATGCACATCAAAGGAACTCCGCGCGACATGCAACTGGATCCGACTTACGAAGATCTCTTTGAAGAGATTCAGGCTTATTTGAAGACGGCTCTGCAAAAAGCTCAGGATGCCGGAATTGAACGTGATAGCATCGTGCTTGATCCCGGCATCGGTTTCGGAAAAACGTTCGATGATAATTATCGTCTCATCGCTGGTTTGCGCAGACTGACAGCCTTGAATTTTCCCATCCTTGTAGGTCCTTCCCGAAAAGCTTTCACAGGGCAATTCAGCGGTTTGCCAGCGCAAAAACGGCAATTTGCAACGGCCGCTGCTGTGACTCTATTGATAGTATGTGGTGCGTCGGCAATTCGAGTGCATGATGTAGCTGAGATGAAAGAGGTTGCCGAGATTGCCGACCGCTTTCTACAGGTGACCGGTGACGACTGACGTTGACGTGCAGATTCAGCCGCTGACAGTGAAACATC